>JAYSLR010000543.1:0-10231 GCA_043725365.1 Rhizobacter sp.
GGCGATGCTGATCGAGATCAAGTCGCGCATGCTGCTGCCGCCGAAGAAGAGCGCCGACGGCCAGGAGCCCGAAGACCCGCGCGCCGAGCTCGTGCGCCGGCTGATCGAGTACGAGCAGATGAAGCTGGCGGCCGCACGCATCGACCAGCTGCCGCTGCTGGGGCGCGACTTCCTGCGCGCGCAGGTGGTGATCGAGCAGTCGCTGGTGCCGCGGTTCCCCGATGTGGACGCCGACGAGCTGCGCGCCGCCTGGGCCGACATTCTCAAGCGCGCCAGGCTGAACCAGCACCACCACATCACGCGCGAGCAGCTCAGCGTGCGCGAACACATGAGCATCGTGCTGCGCGCGCTGCAGGGCCGGCGCTTCGCATTGTTCGAGGACCTGTTCGACGTCTCGCGCGGCCCGCAGGTGCTGGTCGTGACCTTCATCGCGATGCTCGAACTCGCGCGCGAGCGCCTGCTCGAGGTCACGCAGGCCGAGGCCTTCGCGCCGATCTACGTGCGACTGGCCTATTCGCCGGCCTGACCGGCGGCGCCAGCAGACTCGCCAGCAGGGCGCTTGGTCCGACGGACCAAGTGACCTACAGTGACCCTTTTCCCAACCCCGAAAGCTCATCATGCCGCATCGCACCTCATCGCTGAACAAGCAGATCCAGAAGAACGGCGCGAGGCTGCATCTGGCCATGGCCACCCGCGTTCACTCGTTCGGGGCCGATCGACCGGCCTCCGAGCACGAGCAGGCGCTGCTCGACGAGCGGCGGTCCCTGAAGGAGGCCCAGGCGAAGCGGGAGCTTCAGGCCTCGCTGCCCCGGACCAGGCCCCAGGCCGCCTGGCTGACCAAGGCCGCCAAGCCGCCGAAGGAAGCCAAGGCCCCCAAGGCACCCCGCGCCGCGAAGCCGCCGAAGGAGGCGAAGGCGACGGCGAAGGACCACAAGCCGTCGCGCGCCGACAAGCTGGCGAAGAAGGCCGAGAACCTCGATGCCGCGAAAAAGGCGGCGAAGAAGTCGGCCAAGGCGTAGGCGAGCTCACGGCGCCGGGTCGCGGCGCCGGCCGAGACCCCATTTGACGGCCTCGAACCACAGCAGGCTGACGCCGGCAGCGGTCAGGCCGGCCAGCAGCAGCGGCACCGACGGCATGTCGAACGCGAACAGGCGGCTCACGGCCGGGATGCCCAGCACGCCGGCGAGCAGAGCCAGCGCTGCAATCGCGATCCATCGGAAGGCAGCATTCGAGGGCCCACGGCCCGGAAGGGCCACCTGGTGCCACAGGCGGTTGGCAAAGATGAGCCCCAGGTTGGAGATCACCAGCACACTGAAGGTCACCGCGCGCGCGACCTCATCGGACTTCGAGTGCGATCGTGTCAGCGCGAAGACCGCCAGCAGCACGACCAGCAGGCCGGTGCCCTGCCACAACCCGCGCACCAGCACCGTGGCGTCGAACAGGCGCGCATCCGGGCGGCGGGGTGGCGCCTTCATCGCTCCGGGCTCCAGCGGCTCGGCTTCGAAGACCACGGAACAGGCCGGGTCGATGATGAGCTGGAGGAACAGAACGTGCACCGGCATCAGCAGCATCGGCCAGCCCAGCAGCACCGGCAGGATCGACAACCCGATGATCGGCACATGCACGGCCACGACGAAGGCGATGGCCTTGCGCAAATTGGCGAACACCCGGCGCCCGTAGCGAACCGCGGTGACCAGCGACGCGAAGTCGTCGTTCAACAGGACCAGCGCGGCGGCTTCGCGTGCCACATCGGTACCCCGTGCGCCCATCGCCACCCCGATGTGGGCCGCCTTCAACGCAGGCGCGTCGTTGACGCCGTCGCCGGTCATGGCCACGACATCGCCGCGCGCCCGAAATGCCTGCACGAGGCGCAGCTTCTGCTCGGGTTGGACACGACAGAAGACATGCGTCGCATCGAGTCGTCGTGCAAGTTCCCGATCGCTCAGGGCTGACAGCTCGGTCCCCGTGATCACCTCTTCGTCCGTGGTCAGGCCGGCCTGGCGTGCGATCGACTGCGCGGTCGCCGGATGGTCGCCGGTGATCATCACCACACGGATGCCGGCAGCCCGGCACTCGGCGATGGCCTGCGGGACGTCCGGACGCAGCGGGTCCTCGAGCGCGATCAGCCCGAGGAACTCGAATTCGAAGTCGTGCTGATTGCCCGGAAGTTCGGTCGCGTCGAACGTTGCGCGCGCAACG
Organism: Rhizobacter sp.; assembly: GCA_043725365.1. Taxonomy (GTDB): domain Bacteria; phylum Pseudomonadota; class Gammaproteobacteria; order Burkholderiales; family Burkholderiaceae_C; genus LMDS01. The sequence continues at coordinate 2,200 of JAYSLR010000543.1, forward strand.
CCGAGCACCCGCAGTCCATCCGCGGCCAGCAGGCTCACCTGCCGCGTCACGGCGGCGTGGCGTTCGGCGTCCATGTGGCACAGGTCGACGATCGCCTCGGGCGCGCCCTTGGCCGCGATCATCCGCTCTCGACGGTCCGGCGACTGCCAGACCCGCGACATCGCCAGCATGTCGCGCGACAGCGGGTAGTCGTCGACCAGGGTCCAGTCGCTGTGCAGATGCTCGGTATCGGCGAGCAGGCGTTGTCCAAATGCGCCGATGGCGGACTCCATCGGATCGAAGGCTCGCCGATGGCTGGCCAGGACGCCGAACTCCAGCACGTCGTGAAGCTCTTCCTGCAAGGGCCGGGCAGCGTCTTGCACGCTGTCGTAGCGGGCGGCTGGCGACCACAGGCATCGAACGGCCATGCGATTGGCGGTGAGCGTGCCGGTCTTGTCGACGCACAGCACCGTGGTCGCCCCCAGCAATTCGACCGCCGGGATGCTGCGGGCCAGCACCTTCTCGCGCGCCAGCCGCCACGCCCCCAGCCCCAGGAACAGGGTCAGCACGACCGGCAGTTCCTCGGGCAGGATGGCCATGGCCAGCGTGAGCCCGGCCAGCAGGCCGTGGAGCCAGTCGCCGGTCGACAGCGCGTACGCCAGCGCCAGTGCGGCGGCCAGGACCAGGCCGACGATGGCCACGCGCTTGACGATGCGGGCGGTTTCCTGCTGGATCGGTGTGCTGTCGCCTCCCAGCCCGGCGAGCGACTTGCCGATGCGCCCCAGTGCGCTGCGCTCGCCGGTGGCGATCACCAGCCCGCGCGCGACGCCCTGCGTGACCAGCGTTCCGGAGAGGACCCGGGAATCCTCTTGCGCCGGCGGCTCGGCGACCCCGCGGCCGGATGCTGTCGAGATCGACTTGCTCACCGGCACCGATTCGCCGGTGAGCATGGATTCGTCGACACTCAGGTTCGAGGCGTCGACCAGGGTCATGTCGGCCGGCACGCGGTCGCCCTCGGCCAGCAACACGATGTCGCCGCAAACCAGCTCGCGCCCGGGCCGCTTGACCGGCCGGCCATCGCGAAGGACCAGCGCCTGCGGGCTCGAGAGGTCGCGCAGCGCGTCCAGAGACCGTTCGGTGCGGCGTTGCTGCACGAAGGTGATGCCCATCACCACGAACACGAAGCCGAGCAGCATCAGCGCTTCGTGGCGATCGCCAAGCACCATGTAGATGGCGCCGCAGGCCACGAGCAGCAGGAACATCGGCTCACTGACGACATCGCGAATGAGTCGCAGCAGACCGCGCCGCTCGGACACCGGCAGCTCGTTGGCGCCATCGCGCGCCAGTCTGTCGCGCGCGTCCGACGTGCTCAGGCCTTCAGGCATGGCCGCTGCGCACTCGCGATCGCGAGGCGCCCTTCAAGCCGCGACCGCAGGACCGGCGGGATGGTCGAGGTCGGGTCTGCGCCAGGGGTCGACGTGTGTCATCAGGTTCAGCACGCGGTGGCGCTGCATCACGCGGTGCCGGGCCTGGACGGCAATGTCGTGGCCCGCCTCGACGCTGATCGATGCATCGACCTCGATGTGCGCGTCGACCACGATCATGTCGCCCATCTTGCGGGTGCGCACGTCGTGGACACTCTGCACGCCTGGCGTGTCGGTCAGGGTGCGGCGGATGGCATCGACCTCCTGGTCGTCGACGGCACGGTCCATCAGGTCATGCATCGCGTCCCACGCGAACCCCCACCCCATCCTGGCCACCATGAAGCCGACGATGAGCGCGGCGATCGGGTCGAGGATGGGGTACCCGGCCAGGTTGCCGATGATGCCAAGACCGACCACCAATGACGAAGCGGCGTCCGATCGGGCATGCCAGGCGTTGGCCACCAGCATGCTCGACTTCACCTGCTTGGCGACCGAAAGCATGTAGCGGAACAACAGTTCCTTCGCGACCAGCGCTGCGCCGGCCACGTACAGGGCCGCCACATGCACCTGCTGCACGGTCTCGGGTGCTTCGAGCTTGCTCACCGCCGACCACAGCATGCCCACGCCGACGGCGAGCAGCAGCGCCCCCAGCACCATGGAAGCTGCCGTCTCGAAGCGTTGGTGGCCGTAGGGGTGATCCTCGTCGGCATCCTTGCGCGCGTGATGGCCGGCAAACAGGACCACGAAGTCGGCCACGAGGTCCGACAGCGAGTGGATGCCGTCGGCCACCAAACCCTGCGACTTCGACACGATGCCCACCGCGATCTGGGTCGCCGTCAACACCACGTTGACCGCAACGCTGACCCAGGTGCTTCGCGAGGCGGCGGCGGCGCGCTGCTGTGGGGTGTGCTCGGCGTCTTCCGGGTCGTCCGCAAGGTCAGTGAAGTTCATGGGGCGGGCGTTTGTGAGGATGGGTCTTCTTGGCCGGGGAAACGCATGGCGTCCAGTGATCGTCCGCGAGGCCGGGTCTCGGGCCGAGTGCGGCACCAAGGAGCGAGAGAGGGACTTGTCGACGTCGAATCCCTGACCAAAACGGAACGGCCCGGTGCATCGACGATGCGGCCACGCCGACGTGCTTCAGGATAAGGCCCCACCAATTCGGCCTCTTGATCCCGCGCAAGGCGACGACACAGGGATGGCTCAACACCCTCGAGGCATCGACTCGTCTGGCAGCGACGAGCCCCACCCCGCCCGAGACCGCGCCTCTCACCCCCCCGTCTTCACGCCCAGCTTGAACGCGATCATCGCGCGCAGCTTGTTCGGCACCACCGGCTTGATCAGCAGGTGGAAGTCGTGCTCGGTCGCTTCCTTGTCGTGGCCGGTCATGGTGCTGCCGGTCACCAGGATCGCGGGAATCGCGGCACCGAAGCGCGCGCGCAGCGCCTTGATCGCGTCGACGCCGCTCAGGCCTTCCTCGAGCCGGTAGTCGACGATCAGCAGGTCGGGCTTCATCAGCGCCGGGTCGCTGCGCTCGGCCCACGCGCGGCTCGAGGCGACGCTGTCGAAGGCCTCGATCTGCGCGCCCCAGCCGGCCAGCAGCACCTCGAGGCCGGCGCGCACCGCCGGCTCGTCCTCGACGACGACGATGCGGCGCCCGGCCAGCGTCAGGTCGACCGGCCCCTTGCCCGGCATGGCCAGCAGCGCCGAGCGCCGCGGCGCCCGGCCCACGGGCAGCTCGAGCGTGAACACCGTGCCGCGGCCGGGCGTGGAGCGCAGCGTCAGCTTGGCGGCCATCAGGTCGGCCAGGCGCTTGACGATCGCCAGCCCGAGCCCGAGGCCCTTGCGCTGGTCGGGGCTGACCTTGGGCGTGTTCGGCACCTGGTAGAACTCGTCGAAGATGCGCGCCTGCTCGGTCTCGGAGATGCCCAGGCCGGTGTCCCAGACCTGCAGCAACAGGCGGCCGCCGCGCTGGCGGCAGCCGACCAGCACCGAACCGTCGTTGGTGTAGCGGATCGCGTTCGAGACGAGGTTGCGCAGGATGCGCTCGACCAGCAGCGGGTCGGCGAACGCGACGCGCGCGCCGCCGCGCAGGCGCAGCGCCAGGCCCTTCTCGAACGCGCTCGGCTCGAAGTGCAGGCGCAGCTTGCGCAGGATGTCGCCGACCTCGAAGTGCTGCGGGTGCACCTCGATCACGCCGCTGTCGATGCGCGTGATGTCGAGCAGCTCGGAGAACAGGCCCTCGAGCGCGTCGACCGATTCGTTGATGCTGTTGACGAGTTGGGCGACCTCCGGCTCGTGGACGCGCTGGCGCAGCGCCTCGGCGAACAGGCCCATCGCGTGCAGCGGCTGGCGCAGGTCGTGGCTCGCGGCGGTGAAGAACTGGGTCTTCGCGCGGTTCGCGATCTCGGCCTCGCGGCGCGCGCCTTCCGCCGCGAGCGTCTCGACGCGCAGCTGCGCGGCGAGTTCGTCGGCCTGGACCTTCAGGTCGATCGCGCGCTGCAGCGCCTGGCGGTAGCTGTTCGCCAGCACCGCGGTCAGGCTGATGATCAGCACCAGCTCGCCGACGAGCTGGTAGCTGTAGACGTCGCCGACGAGCGCGATGCGCAGCACCAGCGGCAGCAGGCACAGGCTCGCGTACGCGAGGTACAGGCGCGGCTGCGTCGACAGCACCGGGATGCCCGCGACCGTGAAGGTGTAGATCACGATGATCAGCCCGGTCGCCTGCTGCTGCTCGTTGCCCAGCCCGTAGAAGATCCAGCCGGTCGCGCCCCACAGCGACGCGGCCACGACGGTGCCGAGACTCGAGCGCAGGCGCCAGCGCAGCCACTCGTCGCGCGTGCGCGGCGTGGCGCGACGAAAGGCCTGGATCACGAACGCCCGCACCACGCACATCGCGACGAACGCGCCGATCCACGGCGCGAGCAGCGCGGCCGGCGCGATCGGCCAGTACAGCATCGCGATCACGCCGACGCCGGCGAGGTAGCCGGCGAGCGCCGCCGGCATGTAGGCGTAGGTGCTCTGGACGACCTCGACGACGGCCGCGAAGGCCGGGTCGTGATCGGGCGGCGCCGCAGCGGCGGGTTCCGGCGCCGCGCTCAACTCAGCGCCCGGAATGGCGCCACGCCGACAGCGGGCGCTGCCCCGACATCTGGCTCACCGCCAGCACGGCCTGGGTGCGCGAGCTGACGCCGAGCGTGCGCAGCACCGCGGCGACGTGGTCCTTCACGGTCTCGACCGAGACGTTCAGCTCGCGCGCGATCAGCTTGTTCGGCTGGCCCTTCAGCAGCAGCGCGAGCACGTCGGTCTGGCGCGGCGTCAGGCCGAGGTCGGCGAGCGGCACGGTGTTGGCGTGGAAGTCGCTGTCCTGCGCCTGTTCGCGCACCACGCGCAGCACGCTGGGCACGGTGTCGCCCTCGGGCTTGGCGGCGGGCTCGGAGCCCATCGTCATCGGCGGCACGTAGATGCCGCCCGACATCACCATGTGCAGCGCTTCGAACAGCGTCTCGTTGCTGGCGCGCTTGGGCACGAAGCCCATCGCACCGGCATCGATCGCGCGGATCACGTCGCTGCTGCGGTCGGAGGCCGACACCACGACGACCGGCAGCGCCGGGTATGCGGCGCGGAACTCGACCAGCACGTCGAAACCGTCGGCGTCGCCCAGGTGCAGGTCGAGCAGCACGAGATCGAAGTCGGAATCGGCCTTCAGCGTCTCGCGCGCGGCGCGCGCGCTGTTCGCGCCGATCACCGTGGTGTCGCTGCCCAGGCCCTCGATGACGGACTGCAGCGCCGACAGGATCAGCGGGTGGTCATCGATCAGCAGTACCTTCATGCGCAGGCCTCCGGCGAGAGCGCATCCTAAACCACCGGACCGAGCTTCGCCCTCCCCAACAGCGAGGAGCTCAGGTGTAGCGGCGCGCGAGCGATTCGGCCACGCAGACCGGCTTGTCGGATCCCTCGCGCTCCATCGTGACCTCGACGGTGAGCTGCGCGCCGCCCTCGAGCGGCTCGTACTTCGTCAGCTTGAAGTGCCCGCGCAGCCGGCTCCCGGAAGGCACCGGCGCCGGGAAGCGCACCTTGCCCAGGCCGTAGTTCACGCCCATGCGGGTGTCGCGCACCTCGAAGGCGGAGGCGCTCATCTCGGGCAGCAGCGACAGCGTCAGGAAGCCGTGCGCGATCGTCGTGCCGAACGGTCCCTTCGCGGCGCGCTCGGCGTCGAGGTGGATCCACTGGTGGTCGCCGGTCGCGTCGGCGAACAGCTGGATGCGCTCCTGCGTGACGGTGATCCAGTCGCTGACGCCGATGGTCTGGCCGACCAGCGGCTGCAGGTCGCTGAGGTGCTCGAAGCTTCGCATGGGGGGAGTCTTTCGTCGATGAGGTGATGGGTTCACGCATCCAGCCAGTGCGTCAGCGGCTGCCATTGCTCGAGGTCGCGTTCGAAGCGCGCCGAGCCCACGTCCCAGAGCGTCAGGCCGTGGGCGGCGAGGTGCACGTAGTTCTGGGTGTCGCGCAGGAAGCCGAGCAGCGGGACCTTCAGCGCGTCGAGAAAGCCGCGCAGCTGGTCGGTCGAGATCGTGCCCTCGCGCGTGCGCATGCCGACGATCGCGAACTTGACGCGGTCGCTGCGCTTGTGCGCGAGCAGCTGGCGCACGAATTCGTGGGTCGCGTGGATGTCGAAGATGCTGGGCTGCAGCGGGATCAGCACCTTGTCGGCCAGCTTCATGACCTCGTCCAGGCGCTTGCCGTGCAGGCCGGCGGGCGTGTCGAGCACGACGTGCGTCGTGCCCTTGGGCGGGCGCACGACCTCGTCGTGCGCGACCTCCCAGGCGGCGATGCGCGCCAGCCCCGCCGGCCGCAGCGCCAGCCAAGTGCGGGCGGACTGCTGGCGGTCCACGTCGCCGAGCATCACCGGGTGGCCGCGTGACGCGAAGTAGCCGGCGATGTGGGTCGCGAGCGTCGTCTTGCCCACGCCACCCTTCGGATTGGCCACCACGATCACCGGCATGCAGACCCCCGCTCCGTCCCGTTGCGCTTTCCGGTTATGTTAGCGGGGCCCGCGCGCGGCTCGCCATCGAGACTAACCAGCGACCGCGCCGCTCCAACCCTTGCCTGTGCGCACCCATGGCCGAATCACGGATCGCCCTTGTCCAGACCCCCGCCGCCGCGTCCCCCGGGCCGGACGTGGTCGTGATCACCGCCCACCCGCAGATGGAGCACTCGCGCATCAACCGCCGCCTGATGCGCGCGGCGCGCCGGCTGCCGGCATCGCCCGATTCGCCGCTGATCGTCGTGCGCGACCTGTACTCGCTGTACCCCGACTACCTGATCGACGTGGCGCAGGAGCAGGCGCTGCTCGCGACGGCCAGGCTGATCGTCTGGCAGCACCCGATCCACTGGTACAGCATGCCGCCGCTGATGAAGTTGTGGCTCGACGACGTGCTCGCCTTCGGCTGGGCCTACGGCCCCGGCGGCACCGCGCTGCGCGGCAAGGACCTGTGGCTGGTCGCGACCACCGGCGGGCCCGAGGAGTCGTACCGCCCGAGCAGCTACAACCGCTACTTCTTCGAGGACTTCCTGCCGCCCTACGAGCAGACCGCGAACCTGTGCGGGCTGCGCTTCCTGCCGCCGCTGCTGCTGCACGGCGCGCACCGCGCCGACGAAGCCGCGGTCGAGGCGCATCTCGAGGTCTACGCGCAGCGCCTGGCCAGCTACCCGCGCTGGCCCGAGCTCGACGCGCTGCTCTACGGCCTGCCGGCGCTGGTGCCCGAGGACGCCCGGCCCGATGACGACGCCGACGATGAGGGCACTGCGGGCCGAGCGCCGGGCCGCTCCATGGGCCACGAAGAGGCCCACATCGTGGACCCCGCCGGCCCGCACCCCGAGGGCCACGAAGGGGCCTCTGGTGGCCCCCGGGGGTCGACCGCCGTACGCGGCGGTCGGGGGGCTCCATGACAGAGCACGGCAGCTGGCTCACCGGCACGCTGGTCTACCTCGGCGCGGCGGTGCTCGCGGTGCCGCTGGCCAGGTTCCTCGGCCTCGGTTCGATCATCGGCTACCTCGCGGCCGGCATCCTGATCGGGCCGTGGGGGCTGGGCCTGGTCACCAACCCGCAGGACATGCTGCACTTCTCCGAGTTCGGCGTCGTGCTGATGCTGTTCCTGGTCGGGCTCGAGCTGGAGCCGCAGCGCTTGTGGTCGCTGCGCAAGCCCATTTTCGGCTGGGGCAGCGTGCAGCTGTTCGGCTCGGCCGCGCTGATGCTGCTGGTGGCCGTGCTCGCGGGGCTGGACTGGCGCATCGCCATGGTCGCGGCGCTCGGGCTGGCGATGTCGTCGACGGCAATCGGCCTGGGCGTGCTGAACGAGCGCAGCCTGATGAACACCAGCTCGGGCCAGAGCGTGCTCAGCGTCGCGCTGCTGCAGGACGTGGCGGCGATTCCGATCCTGGCGCTGCTGCCGTTGCTCGCGATGGAACACGCCGCCGCCGGAGGGAGCGCCTGGGTCAGCGCCGCCAAGGCGATCGGCGTGATCGCGATCATCGTGTTCGGCGGCCGGCTGCTGATCCGCCCGGCGCTGCGCTGGATCGCGCGCAGCGACACGCCCGAGATCTTCACCGCGGCGTCGCTGCTGCTGGTG
>JAYSLR010000544.1:0-10321 GCA_043725365.1 Rhizobacter sp.
TGTCGATGTTCGGGTAGTCGAGGATCGCCTTCGGGTGCACGCCGATGTTGTTGTTGATGATGAACTCGAGCCGCGCCAGGCCGACACCGCTGTTGGGCATCTGCGCGAAATCGAACGCGAGTTGCGGGTTGCCCACGTTCATCGTGATCTTCACCGGGCACGGCGGCAACTCGCCCCGCTGCACGTCGCTGACTTCGGTCTCGAGCAGGCCGTCGTAGATGTAGCCGGTATCGCCTTCCGAACAGGCCACGGTCACGAGCGCGCCGGCTTGCAGCACCTCGGTCGCGTCGCCGCAGCCGACCACCGCCGGAATGCCGAGTTCGCGCGCGATGATCGCGGCGTGGCACGTGCGCCCGCCGCGGTTCGTGACGATCGCGCTGGCGCGTTTCATCACCGGCTCCCAGTTCGGGTCGGTCATGTCGGTGACGAGCACGTCGCCGGCCTGCACCTGGTCCATGTCGGCGATGCTGTGCACGATGCGCACCGGGCCGGTGCCGATCTTCTGGCCGATCGCGCGGCCCTCGGCGAGCACGGTGCCGCTGCCCTTGAGCTTGTAGCGTTGCTCGACCTTGCCCTCCTGCTGACTCTTCACGGTCTCGGGGCGAGCCTGCAGGATGTAGAGCTTGCCGTCGACGCCGTCCTTGCCCCACTCGATGTCCATCGCGCGGCCGTAGTGCTGCTCGATCGTCAGCGCGTAGCCGGCGAGTTCGGCCACGTCGGCGTCGCTGAGCGAGTAGCGGTTGCGCTGCTCGTGCAGCGTGTCCACGGTCTTCACGAGCCGGCCGCTCGCGGCCTTCTCCTGAGGGCTCGCGAACTCCATCTTGATCAGCTTCGAGCCTAGGTTGCGACGGATGATCGCCTGCTTGCCGGCTCGCAGCGAAGGCTTGTGCACATAGAACTCGTCCGGGTTCACGGCGCCCTGCACCACCGTCTCGCCCAGGCCGTAGCTCGAGGTGATGAACACGACCTGATCAAAGCCCGATTCGGTGTCGATCGTGAACATCACGCCCGCGGCGCCCAGGTCGGAGCGCACCATGCGCTGCACGCCGGCCGACAGCGCCACGTCGCTGTGCGCGAAGCCCTTGTGGACGCGGTAGCTGATCGCCCGGTCGTTGTAGAGGCTCGCGAACACCTCCTTCATCTTCGCGAGCACATCGTCGATGCCGACGACGTTCAGGAAGGTCTCCTGCTGCCCGGCGAACGACGCGTCGGGCAGGTCCTCGGCGGTGGCCGAGGAGCGCACCGCGAACGAGGCCTGCGGGTTGCCGGCGGTCAGCTTTGCGAATGCCTCGGTGATCGCGGCGTCGAGTTCGGGCGGAAACGGCGTCGACTCGATCCAGTGGCGGATTTCGGCGCCGGCTTCGGCGAGCGCGCGCACGTCGTCGGTGTTCAGCGTTGCCAGCCGCGCCTCGATCCGTGCCGCCAGGCCGTTGTGCTGCAGGAACTGCCGGAACGCGTGCGCCGTGGTGGCGAAGCCGCCCGGCACGCGCACGCCCGAGGCGGCCAATTGGCTGATCATCTCGCCGAGCGATGCGTTCTTGCCGCCCACCGCCTCGACGTCGGTCATTCTCAGGTGTTCAAACGGGGCGACCAGGGCGGTCGCCAGGGGGTTGCTTGACATGAGAGAGCTCCGGGATGGTGAAAAATCGGTGCTTCACGGCGCAGGCCCGAGCGCGGCTCGAGGGCCCCGGCCCAAAATGCCACGCGCGCACTCGCGGACCCTTGCGCGGGTCGGGTGCAGCGGGCGTGGGCAATCATGGTCGGCGCAGACAAGAAGGAATCGGCCGATTTTACGGTCGAACTGCCTATCATCGCCCCAGACCCACTCGCAGTCCATCCGCCCCGCCATGGCCCAACGCACCGTGTTCTTCATCTCCGACGGCACCGGCATCACCGCCGAAACCTTCGGCAACTCGATCATGTCGCAGTTCGCCATCAAGTCGCGCCACGTGCGCCGCCCCTTCATCGACACCGCCGACAAGGCGCATCAGGTGCTGCGCGAGATCAATCACACCACCGACACCGAAGGGCGCAGGCCGATCGTGTTCATCACGCTGGTGAACCCCGAGATCCTCGCGATCCTGAAAGGCGGCAGCGGCGGTGTCGAGCAGAAGGGCCTGGTGCTCGACATGTTCAACACCTTCATCGAGCCGCTGGAAGCCGAGTTCGGCATGACCTCGAACCACCGGGTCGGCCGCTTCGCGGATGTGTCGAAGAGCCAAGAGTACACCGACCGCATCGAGGCGATCAACTTCTCGCTCGCACACGACGACGGCCAGTCGGCGAAGAACCTGGCCAGCGCCGATGTGATCCTGGTCGGCGTGAGCCGCAGTGGCAAGACACCGACCTCGCTGTACCTGGCGATGCAGCACGGCATCAAGGCCGCGAACTACCCGCTGATCCCCGAAGACTTCGACCGCGGCGCGATCCCGTCGTCGCTGGCGCCCTACAAGAAGAAGTGCTTCGGCCTGACGATCGAGCCCGAGCGGCTGAGCCAGATCCGCAACGAGCGCCGCCCGGGCAGCAAGTACGCCGCGGTCGCGAACTGCCGCTACGAGGTGCGGGAGGCCGAGACGATGATGCGCCGCGAGGGCATTGCCTGGCTGTCGTCGACGCACAAGTCGATCGAGGAGATCGCAACAACGATCCTGCGCGACCTGCGACCGGACCGGTTGATGTATTAGCTGCGTCGCCGCACCGATTCGTGCAGGCACACGGCCGCCGCGGCCGCCACGTTGAGCGACTCCTCGCCGCCCGGCTGCGCAATGCGCAGCGTCTGCGCGCAGCGCTGCAGCAGCGCCGCCGACACGCCCTGCCCTTCGTGGCCCAGCACCCAGGCACACGGCCAGGGCAGCGATGACTCATGAATCGCCAGCGTCGCGTGCGAGCTCGTCGCCAGCAACGGCACCTGAAGCGCGGTCAGCGCCTCGGCATCGGCTCCTTCGACCAGCCGGAGACCGAAGTGCGCGCCCATGCCGGCGCGCAGCACCTTCGGCGACCACAGCGCGGCCGTGCCCTTGAGGGCGATCACCTGAAGGAAGCCGAACGCCGCGGCACTGCGCAGGATGTTGCCGACGTTGCCGGCGTCCTGCAGCCGGTCGAGCACGACGCTGGGCGCGGCCGTGTCGAGCGTGCCCGGGCCCGGCCACGGCAGCGCGAACGCCAGCGGCGCCGGCGATTCGAGCGTACTCAGCCCGGCCATCAACGCCGCCGGCACGATGGCGACCGCCTGCGCGGCATCCGCCAGCGCGCGCAGGGCCGGCACCTGCCAGCCCTCTTCGCTGATCACCGCCTGCGCCGCGACGCCGCCGCGCTGCGCGAACGCCGAACACAGGTGCTCGCCTTCGACCCAGACCTCGCCCAGCTTCCGATAGGCGGCCGGATCGGCGGCAAGCTTGCGCAACCGCACCAGCAGCGGGTTGTCGCGCGAGCTGATCGCCCGGACCGACGCGTTCATCTCAGAGCAACTCGCGCACCGGCGCGAAGCTGCGCCGGTGGTGCGGGCACGCGCCATGTTCCTTCAGCGCAGCGAGGTGCGCCGGCGTCGGGTATCCCTTGTGGCCGTCGAAACCGTACTGCGGGTGCTGCCGATGCAGTTCCTGGCACAGCCGGTCGCGGTGCACCTTGGCCAGGATCGACGCGGCCGAGATCGCCTTCACCTTCGCGTCGCCGCCGACGATGGCCTCGGCCGCGATCTTCAGCGTCGGCAGCCGGTTGCCGTCGACCAGCACCTTGTTCGGGCGCAGCCGCAGCCCCTCGACCGCACGGCGCATTGCCAGCAGCGTGGCCTGCAGGATGTTCAGCGTGTCGATCTCCTCGACACTGGCCTGCGCGATGCAGAAGCACAGCGCCTTCGCGTGGATCTCGACATAGAGACGCTCGCGCGCGCGAGCCGTCAGCTGCTTCGAGTCGTTCAGGCCCTTGATCGGTTGCAGATCGTCCAGGATCACCGCGGCGGCGACCACCGGACCGGCCAGCGGGCCGCGGCCGGCCTCGTCAACGCCGGCGATCAGGCCGGGCGCGTCGAAGACGAGCCCGAGCTGTTCAGCCCGCAAGAACCTTTTCGATCGCATCGGTGGCCGCCTCGGCGGTGTTGCAGCGCAATTCCTGGTGCAGCGCCTCGAAGCGCACGCGCAGCGCAACGCAGCGCGCCGGATCGTCCAGCCAGTCGAACGCGGCCTGCGCGAGCGCCTGCGGCGTCGCGGCGCCCTGCAGGAATTCCGGCACCGCGAACTCGTTCAGCAGGATGTTGGGCAGGCCGACCCAGGGCTGGTAGTTCATGCGCTTCATCATCTGCCAGTTCAGTGCGTGCATCACATAGGTGATGACCATCGGCCGCTTGAACAGCGCCGCCTCGAGTGTCGCGGTGCCGCTGGCGATCAGTGTCACGTCGCAGGCCGCAAGGGCTTCGTGCGAACGACCATCGAGCAGGTCGATCGCGACGTCGGCCGCATACTGCTTGCGCAGCGGCTCGACGACGTGGCGCAGCCCCGGCACGACCGGCAGCACGAAGCGCAGGCCCGGGCGCTGGCGGTGCATCAGCGCCGCCGCCTGCAGCAGGCGCGGCGCGATGTACTGCATCTCGGCGCGGCGGCTGCCCGGCAACAGCGCGACAACGGTCGCGTCGTCGGCCAGCCCCAGACTCGCGCGCGCGCCGGCGCGCGGCACCTCGAGCGGGATCACGTCGGCCAGCGGGTGGCCGACATATGCCGCGGGCACGCCCTGTTTCGCGTAGATGGCCGGCTCGAACGGGAACAGGCACAGCACCAGGTCGGTCGCGCGCCGGATCTTCTCGATGCGCTTGCCGCGCCATGCCCAGATCGACGGGCTGACGAAGTGGATCGCCTTCATGCCCTGCGCTTTCAGCCTGGCCTCGAGATCGAGGTTGAAATCGGGAGCATCGATGCCGACGAATACGTCGGCACGGTCCTTCGGCTCGGCGCGCAGCAGCCGTTCGGTCAGCTGGTTGCGAATGCCGGAGATCTCGCGGTAGTGGCTCAGCACCTCGACGTATCCGCTGACCGACAGCTTGTCGTGCGGCCACCAGGCCTCGAACCCCTGTGCGACCATGCGCGGGCCGCCGATGCCGGCCGCCTGCAGTTGAGGCCAGCGCGCCTTCAGGCCGCCGAGCAGCAGGCCGCCGAGCAGATCGCCCGAGGCTTCGCCGGCCACCATCGCAAAGCGAGGGGCTGCGGGATCCATCGCCACCATGCTAGCGGGCGATGCCGCGCGCGGCGCGAGCGAGGAACTCGCTCATCATCGCGATGTCGCCGACCGCTTCGGGCATCTCGCCGGTCAGCGCTGCGATGGCATCACGCGCCGCCTCGAAGTTCAGGCCGTTGCGGTACAGCAGCCGATGCATCTGCTTGACCGCGGCCAGTCGCTGCGGGCCGAATCCACGGCGCCGCAGCCCTTCGGTGTTGAAGCCGCGCACCGCGAGCGGGTTGCCGTCCACCATCATGTACGGCGGCACGTCCTGCGACACATGGCTGCCGAACCCGACAAAGGCATGCGCGCCGATCTTCACGAATTGATGCACGCCCGACAGGCCACCCACGATGACCCAGTCGCCGATGTGCACGTGACCGGCCAGCGTCGCATTGTTGGCGAGCACCGTCTGGTTGCCCACCTGCACGTCGTGCGCAAGATGCACGTAGGCCATGACCCAGTTGTCGTCGCCCAGGCGGGTGACGCCGGCGTCCTGGGCGGTGCCGAGGTTGAAGGTGCAGAACTCGCGGATCAGGTTGCGGTCGCCGATGCGCAGTTCGGTCGGCTCGCCGGCGTACTTCTTGTCCTGCGGCACGGCGCCGATCGAGCAGAACTGGAAGATGCGGTTGTCGCGCCCGATCGTCGTGCGCCCTTCGATCACGCAGTGCGGGCCGATCGTCGTGCCGGCCGCGACGCGAACGCCCGCACGCACGATGCTGTAGGCGCCGACGGTAACGCTCGAATCCAGGTCGGCGCCGCTCTCGACGATCGCCGTGGGATGGATGTTCGACATGCTCGCCGTGCGCCCGCGCGGGTTCAGGCCAGACGCCGCATCGTGCACATCAGCTCGGCTTCGGCGGCGAGCGCGTCGCCCACCATGGCCCGCGCCGCGAACTTGACGATGCCGGCACGACTGCGCTCCAGCGTGGCGTGCAGCATCAGCTGATCGCCGGGTTCGACCGGGCGCTTGAAGCGCGCGCTGTCGATGCCGGCGAAGTAGAAGACGGTCTTGTCGTCGGGCATCACGCCGGCGTTGTCGAAGGCCAGGATCGCGGCGGCCTGGGCGAGCGCCTCCAGGATCATCACGCCCGGCATCACCGGCCGGTGCGGGAAATGGCCGACGAAGAACGGCTCGTTCATCGTCACGTTCTTCAGCGCCAGGATGCGCACACCCTTGTCGAGCTCGAGCACACGGTCCACCAGCAGGAACGGGTAGCGGTGCGGCAGCCGCTTCAGGATTTCGTGGATGTCCATGCTCATGATGTGCTCGTCGTGTCGTTCTTGTCGGCGGCCGAATTCTCACGCACGCCCTTCTCGAGCGCCTTCACGCGTTCGCGCAGGCGGTACAGGTTGCGCAGGGTCGCGGCATTCTTCTCCCAGGCGGCATTGTCGTCGATGGGAAACACACCGGTGTAGTGCCCCGGCTTGCGGATCGAGTGGCTCACCAGCGTGCCGCCCGAGATGTGCACGTGGTCGACGATCTCGAGATGCCCGGCGATCATGCCGGCGCCACCGATCGTGACGTGCCTGCCGATCGTCGCGCTGCCGGCAATGCCCACGCAGCCGGCCAGCGCGGAGTGGTCGCCGATCCGAACGTTGTGGCCGATCTGGATCAGGTTGTCGAGCTTGACCCCGTTGCCGATCACGGTGTCGCCGAGCGCGCCGCGGTCAATGCAGGTATTCGCGCCGATGTCGACGTCGTCGCCGATGCGCACCGCACCGAGCTGTTCGATGCGCTCCCAGCGGCCTTCGTCGGGCGCGAAGCCGAAGCCGTCGGCGCCGATCACGACACCGCTGTGGATCACGCCGCGCGCGCCGATCGCGCAACGCTCGTGCACCGTGACGCGGGCCGCCAGGCGCGTCGCGGCGCCGACCGTCGCATCGCGCCCGATGAAGCACTGCGCGCCGATCACCGCGCCCTCGCCGATGCACGCGCCGGCTTCGATCACCGCCAGCGCACCGACCGAGGCACTCGCGGCAATCCGCGCGGAAGGGTCGACCACGGCGCTCGGGTGCACGCCGGGCGGGGCCGGCACGCGCGTGCGCGCAGCCCACCACTGCGTGAGCCGGGCGAAATAGAGGTAGGGATCGGGTGTGACGATCGCCGCGCCGCGTAGCAAAGCCGCGTCGCGCAGCGCCGGGCCGACGATCACGCAGCCGGCGGCGCTGGCGGCCAGCAGCGGCTGCAACCGCGGGTTCGCGATGAAGGTGACGGTCGAGGGCGTGGCGTCTTCGAACGGGCCGATCCGGTCGACCCGGACCGCGGTGCCGCCGATCAGTTCACCGCCGAGGGCGGCGACGAGTTCAGGCAGTCCGACAGCGACCACACCGGGTCACTTTCCGCCTTGCGCGTTGAGTGCCTTGATGACCTTGTCGGTGATGTCGACGCGCTGGCTGGCGAAGATCACCACGTCGCCCTGCAGGATCAGGTCGTACTTCTCGCTGTCGTAGATCTGCTTGACGACCTTGTTCGCGCGCTCGACGACCGACGCGAGCTCCTCGTTGCGGCGCTGGTTCAGGTCTTCCTGGAACTCGCGGCGCTTGCGCTGCAGTTCGCGGTCCTGGTCGACGAGTTCGCGCTGGCGGCGGTTGCGCTCGCTCTCGCTGAGCGTGGGTGCGTCCTTGTCGAGCTTGTCGGCCGCGGCCTTGAGCTTGCTCGCAGCGTCCTCGCCTTCCTTCTGGCGCTTCGAGAACTCGGCTTCGAGGCGCGACTGCGCGGCCTTGGCCAGCGTGGCTTCACGCAGCACCCGATCGCTGTTGACGAAGCCGATCTTCAATTCCTGGGCCTGGGCGCCGACCGTCACCGCCAGCAGCAACGCGGCGACGCTCGCGAACCGCGCGATGCCGACCTTGAGAGAGGAGCTTTTCATTAGAACGCTGTCCCGATCTGGAATTGAAGACGCTGAATTCTATCTTCCGGCTTCTTGCGGATCGGCGCGCCGTAGCTGATCTTGAGCGGGCCCACCGGCGACACCCAGGTCAGGCCGATGCCCGCCGACGCGCGCAGGCTGCTGGCGGCGAGCTGGTCGTTCTCGCCCCAGACGTTGCCGGCGTCGAGATAGGTGAACCAGCGCAAGGTGCGGTCGTTGCCGGTGCCGGGGATCGGCAGGTACAGCTCGGCGTTCAGGTTCAGCTTGCGATTGCCACCGATATACGCGCCGGTCACGTCGACCGGGCCGAGCGAGTTCTGGTCGAAGCCGCGCACGCTGCCCAGGCCGCCGCCGTAGAAGTTCTTGAAGATCGGGTACGGGTGCCCGCCCAGGCCCTTGCCCCAGCCCAGGTCGGCGTTGAAACCGAAGGTGAACTGCTTGGACAGCGGCAGGTACTGCTGGAACTTCAGATTCGCGCGCAGGTACTGCGCGTTGCCGGTCGCGCCCCAGTCGAAGTTCAGGCTCGTCAGGCGCCCGGCGGTCGGAACCAGCGCACTGTCGCGGCTGTCGCGAGACCAGCCGACCGTCAGCGGCACCGTGCTGCTGCTGGAGCCGAACTCGGTGACGTAGTTGCGGTAGTTGACTGGCAGGTTCGAACCCTCGATCTTGGTCTGCTCGTAGCCGATGCCGAAGAACACCGTGTCGTACTCGCTGAACGGCACGCCGAATCGGATCGACGCACCCGGCGTGACCAGCTTGTACTCTTCGCCCTGGCTGTTCAGCGGACGCTGCGTGCGATAGAAGACGTCGATGTAGCGCGAGATGCCGTCGACCGTGAAGTACGGGTCGACCGTGCTGAGCACCAGCGTGCGGCTGTACTTGCTGGTGTTGAGTTCCAGGCCCAGGTAGTTGCCGGAGCCGAACACGTTTTCCTGCTTGATCGAGCCCGACAGCGAGAGCTTGTCGGCCGACGAGAAGCCGGCGCCGATCTGCAGGTTGCCGGTGGCCTTTTCCTTGACGGTGATCGTCAGGTCGACCTGATCGGCGGTACCCGGCACCTCGTTGGTGTCGACGTTGACCTCGCTGAAGTAGCCGAGCCGGTCGACGCGGTCGCGCGACAGCTTGATCTTGCGCCCGTCGTACCAGCTCGATTCGAACTGGCGGAACTCGCGCCGGATCACCTCGTCGCGCGTCTTGGTGTTGCCCGACACGTTGATGCGGCGGATGTACACGCGCCGCGCGGGCTCGGCGGTGATCGTCAGCGCGACGGTGCCGTTCGCGCGGTCGATCTCGGGGCGTGCCTCGACCTTCGCGAAAGCGTAGCCGAAGGTGCCGAAGCGGTCGCTCATCGCGCGTGTCGTCTGCGTGACCGTCTCGGCGCGGTAGGGTTGGCCGGGCTTGATCTGGACCAGGGTCTTGAAGTCGTCTTCCTTGCCGAGGTAGTCGCCCTCGAGCTTGACGCTGCTGACCGTGTAGGGCTGGCCTTCCTTCACGTTGACCGTGATCGTGATGTCCTGCTTGTCGGGCGAGATCGCGACCTGGGTCGACTCGACGTTGAACTCGAGGTAGCCGCGGTTCAGGTAGTACGCGCGCAGCGTTTCGAGGTCGGCGTCGAGCTTGGCGCGCGAATAGCGGTCCGCCTTGGTGTAGAAGTTGAGCCAGCCGCCAGCGTTCAGGTCGAACAGGCCCGTCAGCGTGCCTTCGGAGAACGCCTTGTTGCCGTTGATGCGGATCTCGCTGATCTTCGCGGCCGAGCCTTCGGTGATCGTGAAGCTCAGGTTCACGCGGTTGCGCTCCTGCGGCGTCACCGTGGTTACGACCTCGGCGCCGTACAGGCTGCGCGTCAGGTACTGGCGCTTGAGCTCCTGCTCGGCGCGGTCGGCCAGCGCCTTGTCGAAGGGCTGGCCGTCGCTGATGCCGAAGTCGCGCAACGACTTGATCAGCTGGTCCTTGTCGAATTCCTTCAGGCCGACGAAGTCGATGTTGGCGATGACCGGACGCTCTTCGACGATCACGACGACGACGTCGCCGGCGATGTCGATGCGCACGTCCTTGTACAGCCCGGTGGCGAACAGCGCACGCAGCGCCGCGGCGCCCTTTTCGTCGCTGTAGGTATCGCCGATGCGGAACGGCAGCGATGCGAACACCGTGCCGGCGTCGCTGCGCTGCAGGCCTTCGACGCGGATGTCCTTGACCGCGAAGGGCTCGACCGCCCATGCCGATCCGGCCTGGAGGGCAGCGGC
>JAYSLR010000545.1:0-1897 GCA_043725365.1 Rhizobacter sp.
ACGTGATCGACGCCAAGTTCGGCGGCAACGCGGCGCGCTGGATCAACCACGCCTGCACGCCGAACTGCGAGGCCGACGAGATCGACGGCCGCATCTTCATCAAGGCGCTGCGCGCGATCAAGCCGGGCACCGAGCTGTTCTACGACTACGGCCTGATCATCGACGAGCCCTACACCGCGAAGCTGAAGAAGCAGTTCGAGTGCCGCTGCGCAACCTCGGGCTGCCGTGGCACGATGCTCGCGCCGAAGCGCCGCTGAGGCCCCGACCACCCTCGCCATGCCCGAGCAAGCGATCCACTGGGGCGCCGAGGCGCTGTGGGAGCAGCTGGTGCCGCTGCTGCCGGGCCTGAGCGTCGAGGTCGTGCGGCGCACGCCGTCGACCAACACCGCGCTGCTGGAGCGCGCGCGTGCCGCGCCCGAGCGGCGCGACGCCACCGACGAAGCCGGCGTGATCGTGCGCCGCAGCGTCGAGAGCGTCGCGTTCGGCCGCCGTGCCGTCGATCTGCAGCCCTGTCTGCTGGTCGCCGAGCAGCAGACCGGCGGCCGCGGCCGGCAAGGGCGGCCCTGGCATTCGACGGCCGGCGCGTCGCTGACCTTCTCGCTTGGCCTGGCGCTCGCCGCATCGGACTGGTCGGGCCTGTCGCTCGCGGTCGGCGTGGCCTTGTGCGAGGCGCTCGAGCCGGCCCCGGCGCACGCGCCGCGCATCGGGCTGAAGTGGCCGAACGACCTGTGGCTGATGGATGGTCCGCCTGGCGGCCCGACCAGCGGGCGCAAGCTCGGCGGCATCCTGATCGAGACGGTTCTGGCCGGCGCGCAGCGGCTCGTCGTCGTCGGCGTCGGGCTGAACGTGCAGCCCTTCGACGCGGGCGACACCGGCACCGGCTTCGCGGCGCTGCAGGAGCTCGACCCGGCCGCGACCGCACCGGCGACACTGGCGCGCGTGGCGCGGCCGCTGGTGCTGGCGCTGCAGCAGTTCGAACGCGAGGGATTTGCCGCATTCGCGCAGCGCTTCGCGGCGCGCGACATCCTGCGCGACCGCCCGGTGCGCACGACGCTGGCCGCCGCGCCGGAGGGCACCGCGCGCGGCGTCTCGCCACAGGGCGCGCTGCTCGTGCAGACGCCGGCGGGCATCGTCAGCGTCGCCAGCGGCGAGGTCAGCGTGCGGCCGGCGGGCAACGCGTGAGGACCGCCCGGTGCTGAGGGCCCTGATCGCACTGCTGCTGCTCGCCAATCTGGCGTTCTTCGCGTGGACGCAGGGCTGGCTCGACGGCGTCGTCGGCGTGCGCTCGACCGGCGACCGCGAACCCGAGCGCCTGCTGCGCCAGGTCCGCCCCGAGCTGATCCGCATTCTTCCGCCGGGTGCGGCGAGCGCGAACGCCACGGCCGGCGCGGCGGCGACCAGTTGCCTCGAGGCCGGTCCGTTCGGCGATGCCGACGTCGCGGCCGCGCAGGCCGCCGCGCAGACCACACTGCCGGCGGGCAGCTGGGTCACGGTGAACACCGAGCAGCCCGGCAGCTGGATCGTCTACATGGGCCGCTACACGAGCACCGACGCACTGGCGAAGAAGGAAGACGAACTGAAGCGCCGCAAGCTGAGCTACGACGTGCTGCGCGACAACCCGACGCTGGCTCCCGGCCTGGCGCTCGGGCGTTTCGATGCGCGCGGCGCCGCCACCCAGGCGCTCGACCGGCTGACGCAGCAGGGCGTGCGCACCGCCCGGGTCGTCGAGCTGACGCCGGCATCGACACGCCACGTGCTGCGCGTCGAGAAGGCCGACGCGGCCCTGGCGGCGCGGCTGCTCGCGCTGCAGGCCGACGGGCTCGGCAAGGGCTTCGCCGCCTGCGAACGGCCGCCGGGCGCCTGAGGAGCGCGCCCGTTCAGCCGCGGCGCTGCGGCG
>JAYSLR010000546.1:0-2003 GCA_043725365.1 Rhizobacter sp.
CGGCACCTACATCAACGGCAAGGCCGTCAAGAAGCAGCTGCTCAGCCACAACGACACGGTCGAGATCGGCAAGTACAAGATCAAGTTCATCGTCGACGACGGCACCGACTACGAGAAGACGATGATCATGAAGCCCGGCACGCGCCCGTCCGAGATGGCCGGGCAGGCGCGCAACGCCGGCTTCGGCAACTCCGGCTTCGGCGCGCTCGGCGTCTCGACCGTGCCCGCGTCGATCCGCGTGCTCAACGGCGCGGCCGCCGGGCGCGAGGTCGCGCTGACGAAGGTCGTCACGACGGTCGGCAAGCCCGGCGTGCAGGTCGCGTCGATCACCAAGCGGCCGGGCGGCTACGTGCTCGCGCACGTCGAGGGCGCGTCGCAACCCAGCGTCAACGGCAACCCGCTCGTCGGTGAAACGGCGCACCTGAAGAACGGCGACGTGATCGAGCTCGCCGGCACGCAGATGCAGTTCGTGCAAGCTTGAACTGAGATGACGGCCCCTCGGCGCCTGGGGCGCCGTCCCCCGCGGGCATGTCAGGCGGCTTGGGACGGCCCGGCGCTCGCCTGACGCCGCGCAGTGCGCGGCTCGACCGCCGGCTCGCGCTCGGTGCCGGCCCCGGGCTGTGGCGCGCGCTGCGCGCATCGTTGTTGCTGGCCGCGCTGCTCGTCGCGCTCGGTCATGCCACCGGCCTGGCGCCGCTGCGCTTCGTCACCACGCTCGACCTCGCCATTGCCGACGCGCGACTGCGTGCCTTCATGCCGCGCACGCTGGATGCGCGCGTCGTCGTCGTCGACATCGACGAGAAGAGCCTCGCCGAAATCGGCCGCTGGCCCTGGAGCCGCGACCACCTCGCCGCGCTGGCCGACGAGCTGTTCGCACGCCAGCACGCCGCCGTGGTCGGCTTCGACGTGGTGTTCGCCGAGCCCGACACCAGCTCCGGCCTGCCGACGCTGGAGCGCCTGGCCGCCGGCTCGGCGCCGATCGCGCAGGCGCTCGCGCCGCTGCGCGCCGAGCTCGATTTCGATGCCCGCTTCGCGCACGCCATCGCCGACCGCAACGCCGTGCTCGGCTTCTACCTGACCAGCGCGCGCGACGGTCGGCGCAGCGGCGTGCTGCCCGCGCCGGTGTTCGACGCCGCGCTGCTGCAGGGCCGGCCGATCGCGTTCACGCACTGGGACGGCTACGCCGCCAACCTGCCGCTGTTCGCCAAGGCCGCGCCGGCGGCCGGCTTCTTCAACAACGTGTCCGACCCCGACGGGCTGGTGCGCGCGGTGCCGCTGATCGCCGAGCACGACGGCCGGCACTACGAGCCGATCGCGCTGGCGATGTACCGCGTCTACACCGGCGGCCCTTTGGTCCTGCCGGTCTTTGCGACCGAGCGCTGGCTGGCGCGCGACTATGACGCGCTGCAAAGCGTGCTGCTCGAGCAGACGACACGGCAGGGCGCGCAGCGCCAGGCGATCCCGGTCGACGCGCGGGTGCAGGCGCGGGTGCCGTTCCGCGGGCCCGGCGGCCCGCACGGCGGCTCGTTCGAATACGTCTCGGCGACCGATCTGCTGCATCAGCGCGTCGCGCCCGACCACCTGAAAGGCAAGCTGGTGCTGGTGGGCAGCAGCGCGCCCGGCGTCTACGACCAGCGCGCGACGCCGGTGGCCGAGGTCTTCCCCGGCGTCGAGGTGCATGCGAGCCTGCTCTCGGGCCTGCTCGACGGCCACCTGCCGGCACAGCCCGACTGGGTCAGTGCGTTCGAGGTGCTGCAGCTGCTGCTGATCGCCGGGCTGCTCGCCTGGGCGCTGCCGCGCCTGCGCGCCGTGCGTGGCGCGCAGCTCGCGCTCGGGCTCGGCGCCGTGCTGGTGGCCGCCGACCTGTGGGCCTATCGCGCCCACGGGCTGCTGCTGCCGCTCGCCTCGGCGCTGCTGCTGGCCGCGGCCATCTACATCGGCACCACCGTCTGGGGCTACGTCGTCGAGGGGCGCAGCCGGCGGTCGCTGGCGCGCCTGTTCGG
>JAYSLR010000547.1:0-9176 GCA_043725365.1 Rhizobacter sp.
ACACATGACGCACGACTGCCAGGTTGTGCGAGATGAACAGGTACGTCAGGCCCTGCTGGCGCTGCAGGTCCTTCATGATGTTGAGCACCTGTGCCTGCACCGAGACGTCCAGCGCCGAGGTCGGTTCGTCGCAGACCAGGAACTCCGGCTGCGTGGCCAGCGCGCGCGCGATCGAGATGCGCTGGCGCTGCCCGCCCGAAAACTGGTGCGGGAATTTCTCGACATCGGCTGCCGCCAGCCCGACCGACTGCAGAAGTTGCGCGACGCGCGCCTTCATCTCGTGCTTGTCGCCCTGGGTCGCGGCCTTGCCGCTGAGCAACCCGTGCTCCTTCAGCGGCTCGCCGACGATGTCGGCCACCTTCCAGCGTGGGTTCAGGCTCGCGTACGGGTCCTGGAAGATCATCTGCATGCGCCGGCGCAGCGCCAGCGCATGCTTGGACCGGAAGGTCGTCGCGGTGTCGGTGCCGTCGAACTCGACACGCCCCTTCGTCGGCGCGTACAGGCCGACCAGCAACCGCGCGACCGTGCTCTTGCCGCAACCGGATTCACCGACCAGCGCGAGCGTCTTGCCACGCTGGATCGAGAAACTCACGCCGTCGACCGCGTGCACGAACTGACGCGGCTTGCGCTCGATCACGCGATTCAGCCATGGCGCCGAGACGTCGAAGGTCTTCGCCAGATCGTGCACCTCGACCAGCGGCGCAGCGGTGCTCGACTCTGCGCTCATGCCGCCTCCCGCAGCACCGGCGCGTGCAGCCAGCAGGCGGCGCGGGTCGCACCGGCCGGCAGCAGGTCGGGCCGCTCGATGCGGCAACGGTCGAACGCCTTCGGGCAGCGCGGGTTGAACGCGCAGCCCGGAGGTATCGCGGTCAGGCGCGGCATCGCGCCGTCGATCTGCAGCAGCCGCTCGCGGTCTTCGTCCATGGCCGGGATCGAGCCCATCAGCCCGACCGTGTAGGGGTGCGCCGGCGCGTGGATCACATCGTGGACCGGGCCGATCTCGGCAATGCGCCCGGCGTACATCACCGCCACGCGGTCGCAGGTCTCGGCGATCACGCCCATGTCGTGCGTGACCAGCATCACTGCCGCGCCGTGCTCCCTGCACAGCCGCTTCAGCAGCGAAATGATCTGTGCCTGGATCGAGACGTCGAGCGCGGTCGTCGGCTCGTCGGCGACGATCAGCTTCGGCTCGGCCGCGAGCGCGAGCGCGATCACGACACGCTGGCGCATGCCCCCGGAGAACTGGTGCGGGTACTGGTCGATGCGCGCATCGGCGGCCGGGATGCCGGTTTCCTGGAGCAGCCTGATCGCACGCCGCCGCGCTTCGTCGGCACTCACCGGCAGGTGGGTCCGGATGGTCTCGATCAACTGCCGACCGACCGTGTACAGCGGGTTCAGCGAGGTCAGCGGGTCCTGGAAGATCGCGCCGATCTGGCGGCCGCGAACCTTGCGCATCTCCTCGTACGGCAGGTTGTCGATGCGCCGGCCGTCGAATCGGATCTCGCCCGAGGCCACCCGCCCGGGCGGGTCGAGCAGGCCGATGATGGCCGCGCCGGTCAGCGACTTGCCCGCACCGGATTCGCCGACCACGCCGAGGATCTCGCCGGGCGCGATGTCGAACGAGATGTCGTCGAGTGCGACCAGCTTGCCCCGACGCGTCGGAAACTCGACCCGCAGGTTGCGAACTTGGAGCAGCGGCGTGGTCATCGGAGTTTCGGGTTCAGCGCGTCTCGCAGCCAATCGCCGAACAGGTTCATGCTCAGCGAGATCAGCAGCAACATCGCGCCAGGAAAGATCACCAGCCACCAGGCCCCGCTGAACAGCTGCTTGTTGCCTTCGTTGATGAAGGTGCCCAGCGACGGCGAGGTCGGCGAGACGCCGACGCCGAGGAACGACAGCGTCGCCTCGGTCTGGATCGCCAGCGCGAGGTGGATCGTCGCGAGCACCAGCACCGGCCCGAGCACGTTCGGCAGCACGTGCCTGAGCATGATGCGCAGCGGCGGCACCCCGACCACTCGGGCCGCCTGCACATACTCCTTGCCGCGCTCCACCATCGTCGAGCCGCGCACCGTGCGCGCGTACTGCACCCAGCCGGGCAGCGCGATGGCGATGATCAGCACGCCGAACGCGAGCGAGTCCTGCGCCTGCGGAAACAGCGCGCGACCGACACCGGCGATCAGCAGCGCGATCAGGATCGACGGGAACGACAGCATCACATCACAGATGCGCATGATGAAACCGTCGACGCGCCCGCCGGCATAGCCCGAGAGCAGGCCGAGCGAGACGCCGATCAGCACCGACACGATCACCGAGGCACCGCCGATCAGCAGCGAGATGCGGGCGCCGTACATCAGTGCCGAGAGCACGTCGCGGCCCTGCTCATCGGTGCCGAGCAGGTACTTCGCCTCGCCGCCGTGCATCCATGCCGGCGGCAGCATCGAATCGCCGAGTTCGAGTGTGGCCAGGTCGAACGGGTTGTGCGGCGCAATGACGCTGGCGAACAGCGCGCAGAACACGCACACGAGCGCGACCGCCGCCGCGCCCATCGCCATCGGTGAGCTTCGGAAGGAGTGCCAGACGTCGCCGTCGAAGAAGCGCGCCCAGGCGCCCGGCGCAGGCGTGTCGATCACGGAGCTCACCGACCGTCCCTCACTTGCCTTTCAGCGAGATCCACTTGAAGAACATGTAGTTGCTGGGCAGCTGCGTCAGCGTCACGTTCTTGCCGAATGCCCAGGCCAGCGCCTGTTGGTGCAGCGGGATGTGGCCGAAGTCGTCCTGGTGGATCTTGAAGGCTTCGCGGATCATCTCGTTGCGCTTCGCCTTGTCGGTCTCCGTCTGGATCTTGCTCGTCAGCTCGTCGAGCTTGGGGTTGCTGTAGCTGCCCAGGTTGTACTGGCCCTGGCCCTTGTCGGTCGGCGTCGCCATCAGGTTGTAGAGTGCATCATGGGCGTCGGTCGTGCTCGGCGTCCAGCCCAGCAGGTAGAAACTGGTGTCGCGGCGCAGGATCTTCGGGAAGTAGGTGTTCTTGGTCTCGGCCTGCAGGTTGATCTTCACGCCGATTCGCGCGAGATTCGCGGCAACCGCCTGGCAGATCGCCGCATCGTTGACGTAGCGGTCGTTGGGGCAGTTCATCGTGACCTCGAAGCCGCTGGCGTAGCCGGCATCGGCCATCAGCTTCTTCGCCGCCTCGACGTCGTACGGCGGGCGCTTGTTCATGTCGGGCTGGAAGCCGTTCACGCCGGGCCCGACCATCTCCGCGGTCGGCGTCGCCGCACCGCGCATCACGCGCGACTTGATCGTCTCGATGTCGATCGCCTGGTAGAAGGCCTGGCGCACGCGCTTGTCCTTGAACGGGTTCTTGCCCTTCACGCTGCTGAACAGCAACTCGTCGCGCTTCTGGTCCATGCCGAGGAAGATCGTGCGCAGTTCGGGCCCCTGCAGCACGGTGTAACCGGCAGACGACTTGATGCGGTCGACATCCTGCAACGGCACCGGCTCCATCAGGTCGATTTCGCCGGACAGCAGGGCCGCGACGCGGGTCGCATCGCTGCCGATCGGCGTGAAGACGACCTCGTCGACATTGCTGTCGATCTTGTCCCAGTAGTTGAAGTTGCGCACCAGCACGGTCCGGACCGACGGCTGCCGCTCCTTCAGGCGGAACGGACCCGTGCCGTTGGCCTTGAAACTGGCCGTGTTCTCGATGCCCTTGCGGCGATCCACCGGGTGCTCGGCCTTGTTGTCCTCGCACCATTTCTTGCTCATGATTGCGAACACGGTCAGCGTGTCGGGCAGGATCGGGAACGGCGTCAGGGTCTCGATGTCGACGGTGTAGGCATCGACCTTGCGAACCTCCTTGATCGGCGCGACATAGCCCTTCATGTCGCTGCCGGCGTCGGTCGCGCGCTTGAAGCTGAACAGCACGTCGTCCGCGGTGAACGGGGTGCCGTCGTGGAATTTCACGCCCTTGCGCAGGTCGAAGCGCCAGACCGTCGGCGAGGTCTGCCGCCATTTGGTGGCCAGCAGCGGCACCACCGCCATGTCCTTGCCGCGCCCGACCAGCGACTCGTAGATGCTGCTGTCGAAGCTGAGCTGCAGCGATTCGTTCAGCGAGTGCGGGTCCATCGACTGCACGTCGCCCTGGTTGGCCACGCGCAGCGTGACGGCGTTCGACAGCCCGCAGGCCAGGGCGAGGGCGGCGGCGAACAGGGTCTTCTTGAGTTTCATGAATGTCTCCAACGAAAGTGACGACGGGATTCGAAAGGCAGGAGTCAGTGCCCCGCGGCGGATTTCTCGACGCGAAGCCGCGGATCGACGACGAAGTAGAGCATGTCGACCGCCAGGTTGATCACGACGAAGATCAGCGCGATCAGGCACAAGTAGGCCGCCATCACCGGGATGTCGGCGAAGGTGACGGCCTGGATGAACAGCAGCCCCATGCCGGGCCACTGGAACACCGTCTCGGTGATGATCGCAAACGCGATCAGACCCCCGAGCTGCAGGCCGGTGATCGTGATCACCGGCACCAGCGTGTTCTTCAGCGCATGGCCGAAGTAGACCGCGCGGTTCGGCAGGCCGCGGGCGCGCGCGAACTTGATGTAGTCGGCGCGCAGCACCTCCAGCATCTCCGAGCGCACCAGTCGGGTGATCAGCGTCAGCTGGAAGATCGCGAGCGTGATCGACGGCAAGATCAGGTGCTTCCAGCCATCGAGGGTCAGGAATCCGGTGCTCCAGGGGCCGAGCATCGTGACCTCGCCGCGGCCGAAGCTGGGCAGCCACTTCAACGTGACCGCGAACACCAGGATCAGCAGGATGCCGATCAGGAAGGTCGGCAGCGAGACCCCCACCAGCGACAGCGTCATCAGCGTCTGCGACAGGAAGCTGCCGCGCCGCAATGCCGCGTAGACGCCCATCGGAATGCCGAGCACCAGCGCGATGAACGCGGCCGAGAACGACAGCTCGAGCGTGGCCGGCAGGCGCTCGGCGATCAGCGACGACACCTTGCGTCCCTGGCGCAGGCTGAGCCCGAACTGACCCCGCACGGCATTGCCGACGAAGCGCGCAAACTGCACCGGGAAGGGCTTGTCCAGACCGAGGTCGGCACGCAGTTGCGCACGTTGCTCGGGCGTCGCGTCCTGGCCGAGGATGTTGTTCACCGGATCGCCGACGTACTGGAACAGCATGAACGCGATGAACGCAACCGCGAGCATCACGATCACGGCTTGCGCGAGGCGGCGGAGAACGAAGACAAGCATCGGCGGGGAATTCGGAGTTCACCCGGCAAACCGCACGCGGTGTCGGGATTCGAAGGATCAGTGAAGTGCTTGACGTGAGTGACGAGCTCACTCGCGTGGGCTGGAGGCGATCAGAGCAAAAGCCGAGCCACGCGTCAAAGGGGAATGCCCGGATGTGAACGGTGCACGAACCCGCCACTCGCGCGCCCGATGCGACGAGCGCAAAAAAAGCCGCCCGAAGGCGGCTTTTTGTTCTGCTCGAAGCTTGCGCGAGGCAAGCCTGCGATCAGAAGAAGTGACGCAGACCCGCCTCGATGGCGGTCGACTTGCCACCAGCGCTCGGCGGCAGGGCCGCATTGCCGCCCGTGTTGCCGCCGATGCCAACCGCAGTCGCGTTGTCGTTCTTCAGTTCCGCAACGGTGGTGTACAGCGCGGTGCGCTTGGACAGGTTGTACACGTAGCCCACCGCGAACTTCTTCAACGAGGTCGACACGCCGGAGTTGTCCAGCTTGCTGTGGTCGTAGTTTGCGTTGATCGAGCCTGCACCAACCGGCACCGACACACCCAGCGAGTAGCGGTTTTCCTTCTTGTCGACGGCACCATACGACAGCGTGTCGCGGTCATAGTAGCCCATCAGCTTGGCGACACCGAAGTTGTACGAACCACCGATGTTCATCGTCTTCTGGCTCGGCTGACTCGGGGTCAGGTCGAGACGCTGCGTGCCGTAGGCGAATGCAACATCGAACGGACCGGCAGCAAAACCGATACGGCCACCGAGGTAGCGGCCCGGATTCTGCAGTGCGCGCTCGCTCGCAGCGGCCATGAACTGACCGTAGACACCGCCGAGGTTGGAGGGCAGGAAGTAACCGACGGCATTGTCCGCACGGACGAAGGTGCCCGTGGGCATCTGCAGCACGTTGCTCGAATCGCCGACGCCGACGGTGCCGAACGGATCATAGATCGTGTTGTTCCAGAACGTCGGGGTGTAGTCGCGACCGATGCGGATTTCGCCGAAGTTGCCCCACAGGCTGACGGTCTCGCGACGGTTGAAGAACTTGCCGCCGAGGCCGGCATTGCCCTGGCTCTGGGTCAGCTGCGAATTCAGCACGAAGCCGGCGTACAGACCACCGCCCAGATCTTCCTTGCCGGAGAACACCAGCTGGCTGCTGTTCAGGCCGCTGTTTTCCATCGACAGGAAACGGTTTTGGCCGTCGTTCTTGGTGTAGCGAACGCCTGCGTCGAGCGTGCCCGACAGCGTCACGGAGGATTGAGCCGATGCGACACCAGCGAAAGCGCCCAGAACTGCGAGAGCGAGCAGAGATTTTTTCATTGCGACTATCTCCTAGGTTGAACAAGAGGTCCCGATCAACAATCACCCTCGTTGGGCAGATCAGGCACAACCCCCTCAGCGGAAGTTGTGCGTATTGCACCAGAGGGGCCGGGTACTGGAAAGCCTTGGTGGGCAAAAAAGGACTTTATGTTGTCTGAGCACAACGAGGTGAAAGGCCTATGTCCCGCACCAAGATGGACCCGGTCACGTCGCGACGCAGGTGAACACAAACGCCATCCGGGCGGTGCCTCGCCGGGGCCTGCGGTATTCTGGCCGACCCGCACCTACGGAGCCACCCGATTTGCCGTCGACCGATGACCTTCTGATCGCCGCTGACAGCGCGCTGCGCACCCTGGCCGGCGCAGGCACCGCGTCGCGCGCGTGCCCGGCACCCACCGTGGCGCCCGGTCCTCTCGACGAAGCACAGCGTCGGTTGGCCGGCGCGCTGATGCGCGTGAATCACGTCGGCGAGGTCTGTGCACAGGCGCTGTACAACGCTCAGGCGCTGAGCACACGCGACCCGGTGCTGCGCAGCCAGTTCGAGCACGCCGCGCGCGAGGAGACCGATCACCTGGCCTGGACGCGGCAACGCCTGCGCGAGCTCAACGCGCACCCCAGCGTCCTGAACCCGGTCTGGTACACCGGCTCGTTCGTGCTCGGCCTGCTGGCGGGGCGCGCCGGCGACGCGATCAGCCTGGGCTTCGTGGCCGAAACCGAACGTCAGGTCGAGCAGCACCTGGCAAGCCACCTGCAGCGCCTGCCCAGCGCCGATACGGCCTCGCAGGCCATCGTGCAGCAAATGAAGGTCGATGAACACCGGCACGCCGCTGCTGCGCAGGCCGCCGGCGCCGCTGCGCTGCCAGCGCCGGTGCGCTGGGCCATGCGGCTGGCGGCGCGCGTCATGACGACTACGGCGCACCGCCTCTGAGCGACCTTTCCGTTACGCCGGCCTGATCTCGAAGCTGGTCGTGATCGCGGCGGTCTTCTCGAGCATGATGGTCGCGGAGCAGTATTTCTCGTGCGACAGCTTCACCGCGCGCTCGACGGCGGCGTCCGTCAGCGTCGGCCCGGTGACGACGAAGTGCATGTGGATCTTCGTGAACACCTTCGGGTCGGCGGGCGCACGCTCCGACCTCACCACCACCTGACAGCCGCGCACGTCGTGCCGGCCCCGCTTCAGGATCAGCACCACGTCGTACGCGGTGCAGCCGCCGGTGCCCGCGAGCACCGTTTCCATCGGTCGGGGGGCGAGATTGCGGCCGCCACCGTCGGGCGCGCCGTCCATCATCAGCAGGTGGCCGCTGCCGGTCTCGGCCGAAAACGCCATGCCGCTCGCGGGCATCCAGTTGATCGTGCATTCCATCGTCGAATCCTCGAACGCGCGCACCCTTTGCGGGCGCCTGCGCATCGATTGTGCACACGCTCGCGAGACGACTGGTGCGGGCACTCTAAAAGCCCTGACGTGGTTTATTGCAGTGCAGCAAAAAACGCTCTACACTGCGTTCCATGCGGTGATCGATAGCGGCTCGGCGGCCCGGCTCGATCGACACCCGACCAGTTGTCTCCTCCACCTCCTCCATTGGTGGATTCAGCCCAAGGCAGCAATGCCTTGGGCTTTTTTCTGGGCGGCTGCGCGCCGTCCGGACGGGTCGCCCGCGAAGTTATGATGCAGCGCCGCAAAACGCCGGCCCCAGGAGAGACGAGCACATGGCTGCGCCGAAGCCCAAGACCGCCCCGCGAGCCGTGAAGGACAAAACGCCGCTGTCGCTTGCCGACTACCTGCAGAAGATCCTGACGGCACGCGTCTACGACGTCGCCGTCGAAACCCCGCTCGAGCCGGCGCGCGACCTGTCGCGCCGTCTGGGCAACCAGGTGCTGCTCAAGCGCGAGGACACGCAGCCCGTGTTCAGCTTCAAGCTGCGCGGGGCCTACAACAAGATGGCGCAGCTGAGTCCGGCGCAGCTCAAGCGCGGTGTGATCTGCGCCTCGGCCGGCAACCACGCTCAGGGCGTTGCGTTGGCAGCCAGTCGGCTGGGCTGCAAGGCGCTGATCGTGATGCCGGTGACGACGCCGCAGGTGAAGGTCGATGCGGTGCGCTCGCGCGGTGGCGAAGTCGTGCTGTTCGGCGAAAGCTATTCCGATGCCTACCTGCATGCACTCGAACTCGAGACGAAGCGCGGCCTGACCTTCGTGCACCCGTTCGACGACCCCGACGTGATCGCCGGCCAGGGCACGATCGCGATGGAGATCCTGCGCCAGCACCAGGCGCCGATCGACGCGATCTTCGTCGCGATCGGCGGCGGCGGGCTGATCTCGGGCGTCGCGGCCTACATCAAGTCGGTGCGGCCGGAGATCAAGGTGATTGGCGTGCAGACCCGCGACTCCGACGCGATGCTGCGCTCGGTCAGGGCCGGCAAGCGCGTCGCGCTGCACGATGTCGGCCTGTTTGCCGATGGCACCGCGGTGAAGCTGGTCGGCGAGGACACCTTCCGCCTGGCACGCAAACTGGTCGACGACTACGTCGTCGTCGACACCGACGCCGCCTGCGCCGCGATCAAGGACGTGTTCCAGGACACGCGCAGCATCCTCGAACCCTCGGGCGCGCTCGGCGTGGC
>JAYSLR010000548.1:0-2495 GCA_043725365.1 Rhizobacter sp.
GCTGATCACCGTGACCTGCATCTGCCTGTTCATCGGCGCGATGGGCAAGAGCGCGCAGTTCCCGCTGCACGTCTGGCTGCCCGATTCGATGGAAGGCCCGACGCCGATCTCGGCGCTGATCCACGCGGCCACGATGGTGACGGCCGGCATCTTCATGGTCGCGCGCATGTCGCCGCTGTTCGAGCTGTCGGACACGGCGCTGAGCTTCGTGATGACGATCGGTGCGATCACCGCGCTGTTCATGGGCTTCCTGGGCGTGATCCAGAACGACATCAAGCGCGTCGTCGCGTACTCGACGCTGAGCCAGCTCGGCTACATGACGGTCGCGCTCGGCGCCTCGGCCTACTCGGTGGCCGTGTTCCACCTGATGACCCATGCGTTCTTCAAGGCGCTGCTGTTCCTCGCGGCAGGCTCGGTGATCATCGGCATGCACCACGACCAGGACATCCGCAACATGGGCGGTCTGCGCAAGTACATGCCGATCACCTGGATCACCTCGCTGATCGGTTCGCTGGCGCTGATCGGCACGCCGTTCTTCGCCGGCTTCTACTCGAAGGACAGCATCATCGAGGCGGTGCATGCGAGCCACCTCTGGGGTTCCGGGTTCGCGTACTTCTCGGTCGCAGCGGGCGTGTTCGTGACCGCGTTCTACTCGTTCCGGATGTACTTCCTGGTCTTCCACGGCAAGGAGCGTTTCCGCCACAAGCCGTTCCCCGGCGAGCACGACCATCCCGACGAGCATGGCCATCTGCATGTGCATGAGCCGCACGAATCGCCGTGGGTCGTGACGCTGCCGCTGATCGCGCTGGCGATTCCCTCGGTGATCATCGGCTACCTGACGATCGCGCCGATGCTCTACGGCGAGTTCTTCAAGGGCGCGATCGCGATCAACGCCGAAGCGCATCCGGCGATGGAGGAACTCGCGAAGGAGTTCCACGACGCGTGGTCCATGGGGCTGCATGCGTTCACGTCGCTGCCGTTCTGGCTCGCGCTCGCCGGCGTCGTCGCCTCGTACGTGCTGTACATGGTCAAGCCGGAGATCCCGGCCGCGATCCAGTCAAGGGTCGGCTTCGTCTACCGCCTGCTCGACAACAAGTACTACTTCGACTGGTTCAACGAGAACGTGCTGGCGCGGCTCGCACGGGTGACCGGCCGCGCCCTGTGGAAGGGCGGCGACGAAGGCGTGATCGACGCCTTCCTGATCAACGGCACGGCGCGCGAGGTCGGTGCGCTCGCCGCGGTCGGCCGCAGGCTGCAAAGCGGCTACCTGTACCTCTACGCGCTGGTGATGATCGTCGGCGTGATCGGGCTGATGACCTGGCAGCTGTGGCCGTTCCTGACCGGCTCGGCGCCGAAATAGCCCGCACGGAGAACAAGAAAATGGGTTTGTTGACGGGGCTATTGAGTTGGGCGATCTGGCTGCCCATCCTGACGGGCGTGGCGCTGCTCGCGTTCGGGCGCGACCGCGACGTGCCGGTGCGCTGGATCGCGCTGCTGGCGGCGCTCGCGAGCTTCGCCGTGACGCTGCCGCTGATCGCCGGGTTCGACAACGGCACCGCCGCGATGCAGTTCGTCGAGCGCTTCGACTGGATCGAGCGCTTCAACGTGCACTACCACCTCGGCATCGACGGCCTGTCGCTGTGGTTCGTGCCGCTGACGGCGTTCATCACCGTGATCGTCGTGATCTCGGCCTGGCAGGTGATCACCGACCGCGTCAACCAGTACATGGGCGCGTTCCTGATCCTGTCGGGGTTGATGGTCGGCGTCTTTGCGGCGCTCGACGGCCTGCTGTTCTATGTCTTCTTCGAGGCCACGCTGATCCCGATGTACCTGATCATCGGCGTGTGGGGCGGGCCGAAGCGTGTCTACGCGGCGTTCAAGTTCTTCCTGTACACGCTGGCCGGCTCGCTGCTGATGCTGGTGGCGCTGATCTTCCTGTACTACAAGTCGGGCGGCAGCTTCGACATCCTGCTCTGGCATCGCCTGCCGCTCTCGATGTCGACGCAGGTGCTGATCTTCTTTGCCTTCTTCTTCGCCTTCGCGGTCAAGGTGCCGATGTGGCCGATTCACACCTGGCTCCCCGATGCCCACGTCGAGGCGCCGACCGGCGGCTCGGTCGTGCTGGCGGCGAAGGCAGAGAAAAAGGCGAAGAAAAGCAGCACCTGCGCGTGCATCGTCAGCGGCAGGCGATGCCAGACGAGGATGTCGAAGCTGCCGCCCGACTTGTAGTAGAGGTAGATCAGCGCCACCAGCATCAGCAGCGAGCCGGCCAGCGTGTAGAGGAAGAACTTGAACGCGGCGTAGACGCGGCGTGGGCCGCCCCACACGCCGATGATCAGGTACATCGGGATCAGCGTCGCCTCGAAGAAGACATAGAACAGCAGCCCGTCCATGGCGCAGAACACGCCGACGAGCAGGCCCGACAGGATCAGGAACGCGCCCATGTACTGGTTGACGCGGTCGGTGATCACCTGCCAGGCCGAGATCACGACGAT
>JAYSLR010000549.1:0-4466 GCA_043725365.1 Rhizobacter sp.
CCGTGCGCGCTGTGCTCGCGATCGCGTCGAACGACGGCCCGCCCGAGGTCGCGGCGAGCACCGCGAAGGCACGCAGCGCTTCGATGTCCTGCTGTGCCAACCGCACCGCCTCGGAGCGCTGGCGCGCGATCTCGGCGTTCAGTCGCAGGTGCGTCTGCAGGCGCGCGATCGCGAGCATGCCGAGCGCAAGGATGAGGAAGGCGATCAGCGCCTCGATCAGCGTGATGCCGTTCTGGTGGCGGGATGATGATGTGTACATGGGCCGTGTCCTCTCAAGGAAATGTGGCTCTGCCGCGTCGCTTGGCCCCTGCGGGCGGGAATGTCGAAGACATTTCCTGCGGGGCTTAAAAGTCGCGCCAGCTGCCGTTGACGCGGGCGAAGCTGCCGGCGCGATGGGTCAGCAGGTCCAGCACGGCGCTGTCGTAGAACAGCTCGGGCGTACCGTTGCCCTGGTAGCCGGCTTCGGACACGAGCGCGCCGCGCACGTACGCGCCACCGACGGTGTTCGTCCACTGCAGCGCGCCGGCGTAGAGCAGGCCGGTCAGCGCGATCGCGCCGTCGAGCCGGGCGGCGCCGGCAACGACGATCGCGACCGGGCGCTGCGCCGAGCCGAGCGTCAACGGGCCCGCGAGGCTCAGGTCGCCATCGACCTGGATCAGCACGCCGTCGGGCGCCGCCTCGATCGCCGCGACGAGCGCGGCACTGCAGTCGCCGGCGCAATCGATGCGCGTGACCGCCGGCTGGCTTTGCCAGTGGGACTTGTCGACACCGAAGAGCGCGGCGAACAGCCGCTCGGCGTCGAGTGCGGCGAGCGCACCGTCGTTGCCGACCAGCGCGCCGGCCTTCGATGCGCCAGCGGGCGTCGTCAGGCGCATCTGATCGGCCGTGATCGGGCCGCCGGCGTCGACCGCGATGCCGGTGGCCGGGTCGGGGTTGTGCAGGCCGATGCTGGCCAAGGCCGCGTCGAAGGCGCCACGGGTGGTGACGGTGGCGGCCGGCGGCGTGCGCAGCCCGCCGGCCAAGCCGAGCGCGAGCTCGACCTTTGCGCTCGCATCGGCGCGCGTCGTCGAGCCGGCGAGGCAGGCGCCGGCCAGGCTGGTGCAACCGGTCGCCGCGAGCCGCACCACGCCCGCCTTGGTGGCCGGCAGGAACTGCAGCACGAAGGCCGCGGCCGGCTTCGCCCCGGCGGGCGCGGGCAAGGTCGGCAGCCCCTGCGCCGGGCAGCTGCAGGCCCAGCCGTTGCCCGATCGGACGCAGGCGGCCTGCAGCGCCGCGGCCGCGCCGGCCTGGCTCCAGGTCGTCGGGGCGATCAGGCCGGTGCCGTGCGCGATCGTCAGGTAGCGGCTGCGGAACGAGGTGGCGGCCGGGTCGGCGCTGGGCAGGCAATCCGCGCCGATGCGCCGGTTCGTGTTGAGCTGCGCCAGCGCCCATTCGAGCCCGGCTTCGGCGGCCTCGAACGCCAGCGTCGAGCGCAGCTGGTTGGCCGAGCCGCGCTGCTCGAACACGAGGTGGCGATTCGCGAACAGCGCGGCCAGCACCATCGCGAACAGCAGCAGCAAGCTCACCGCCAGCGCCGCGGCGCCGCGCTGAGCCCGGGTCGACCTGGCGATGGGGAGCGGGTGCATCGTGTTCTCCTCAGCCTGCGCAGGCGCCGCTGACCACATCGTTGCGCAGCCGGACCTCGCTGCCCATGCTGCGCGTCACGCTCGCGTCGGCGACGAGCCGCGCGCTGATCAGCAGTGCGAGGCTGCGCACCTGCTGGCGCGGCGGGCAGGTCGCGCTGCCGGCCGGGCAGGGCGTGGCGCAGAAGCCGTCGAGGTCGATCTCCTGCACCGTCGGCGTGGCCGCGAAGGCGGTGATGATCAGCGTGCCGGTGTCGGTCAGCGCCTGCCAGTTGCCGGCGCCGAGCTGGATCTCGAGCGCGCCGTTGCGCAGGCGAACCCCGAACTGCTCGTTGCTGTCGACGACGTTGTTCTCGGTCGCATCGCGCGAGTAGCGAAAGCTCGCCGCGTCCGACGCTGCGACACCGGGCGCGAGCGCGGCGTACGGGTTGGCGGCCACGCTGCTCGCGCCGGCGGCCCAGATGCCGTCGGTGGCGCGGGCCCAGTAGCCGGCGCGGCGCAGGTCGCGCGTGGCGATGTCGGCGGCGGTGCGCAGGTCCTGCATCAGCCGCGCCTCGAGCAGCAACTGGCGGTTCTCGCGCAGGTGGCCGGCGAGCAGCGTGGCCGCCGCCGCGGCGATGAACAGCGCAATCGCGGCGCCGACCAGCAGCTCGACCAGCGACAGGCCGCGCTGTGCACACGGCGCGGCCCGCGACCGGCTCGGAGACGGGGCGGCGTGCATCACAGGTTCCAGCACTTGCGGTTCGCGTCCGCCGGATTGGCGACCGCCGCGTCCGGACCCGAGGCGTGGCTCAGGTTCATGCCGGTGGCGGTCAGCTTCATGTGGCGGCAGGCCGCGTCGCGGGTCTGCGCACCGGTGGCGGTGGCGAGCAGCTCGTAGCCCTCGGCGCCGTAGCTGACGATCTGCAGCGTGTAGTGGTGCGCGGTCGACGTGGCCGGCATGCCGATCTCGACGAGGCTGCCGTAGCTCGCGGCGTTGCTGCGGAAGCGCTCCTGCGCGGCCTGTACCAGCGTCGTCGCCAGCAGCGCGTCGGTGCGGCGCACCCGCTGCAGCTGGCCCTCGAAGCTCGGCAGCGCGACGCTCGACAGCACGCCGGCGATCGAGACGGTGGCCATCAGCTCGATCAGCGTGAAGCCGCGCTGGGCCGGGGCGAAACGGGAAGTGTGCATGGCGGGTTCTCCTGGGGGGTTCAGCAGGCGCGGTAGCCGGGTACCGCGGCCTGCGGCGAGCAGGAGCGCACGCGCCCCATGATGTTGACGACGTGGTGGATCGCGCGCTCGTTCGTCCCGATCACGCGCAAGGTGCCGGTCGGCGAGCTCGTGCCGTGCAGCGGATCGAACAGCAGCGAGCCGACGTTGGCCTGCAGGCTGACGCGATCCGCCGCGGTCAGCGTCACGGTCCTGATCTGGCGGGCGTTGCCGCCGCACTGTGCCGGGCCGGCCACGGCGCAGCTGCACTCGTCGGCGGCCCCGGTATGGATCACGTAGCAGTTGCCACCGGCAACCGCATGGAAGCTCAGGCGCAGCGCCTCGTTGCGCGCCACGGCCTCGCTGCGGATGAACTGGATGTCGGCCGCGAGCTGCGTTGCCGCGCCGTCCAGGCGGCGCGCGTCGATCACGCGTTGCAGGCTGGGCGCGGCACTGCTGGCGACGATGGCCGTGACCGCGAGCACGACCGCGGCTTCGATCAGCGTGATGCCGCGCTGTGCGGCGGAACGGGCGGTGGTCTTCATCTGTGCTCCGGGGTGTGAACCGATGCACAGACTTTAGAAATCGTCGCCGCCCCGCGCGACCCGCAGAAGTGGGAGCGGGCCGACCCTCTCGCGGGCGCCCCCGCCGCGTCACCCCCGTGCGGGGGACGCGATCAGATGTCGCGGATCAGCTGCCGGAACTCGTCCACGTCCTCGAAGCTGCGGTACACGGAGGCGAAGCGCACGTAGGCGACCTTGTCGATGCGCTTGAGCTCGCGCATCACCAGCTCGCCCAGGCGCGTCGACGGCACCTCCTTGGTGCCGCTGTTCAGCAGCTTGTCCTGGATGCGCTCCAGCGCCGCGTCGATCTGCTCGACGCTGACCGGCCGCTTGCGCAGCGCCAGCGTCATTGAGGCGCGGATCTTCGAGGGATCGAATTCGGCGCGCGTACCGTCCTTCTTGACGACCGACGGCAGCGCGATCTCGGCCCGCTCGTAGGTCGTGAAGCGCTTGTCGCAGCTGGGGCAGCGGCGGCGCCGGCGCACCACGTCGCCTTCGTCGGAATCGCGCGTCTCGACGACCTGGGTGTCCTCGTGCGAGCAGAACGGGCAGCGCATCGTGTCGTCCCCGCCCGGTGCCGCGTCTCAGCGGTAGACCGGGAAGTCCCTGGTCAGCACGGCGACCTTCGCCTTCACGGTCTCGACGGTCGCCGCGTCGTTCGGCTTGTCGAGCACGTCGGCGATCAGGTGGGCCGTCTGGCGCACCTGCTCCTGGCCGAACCCGCGCGTCGTCATCGCCGGTGTGCCCAGGCGGATGCCGCTGGTGACCATCGGCTTCTGCGGGTCGTTCGGGATGCCGTTCTTGTTGCAGGTCATGTGCGCGCTGCCGAGCAGGTTCTCCGCGTCCTTGCCGGTCAGGCCCTTCGGGCGCAGGTCGACCAGCATCACGTGCGATTCGGTGCGGCCGCTGACGATGCGCAGGCCGCGCTCGATCAGCGTGTCGGCGAGCACGATCGCGTTCTTCGCGACCTGCTGCTGATACACCTTGAACTCGGGTTGCAGTGCTTCCTGGAATGCCACCGCCTTCGCGGCGATCACGTGCATCAGCGGGCCGCCCTGGATGCCGGGGAAGATCGCGCTGTTGATCTTCCTCG
>JAYSLR010000550.1:0-3044 GCA_043725365.1 Rhizobacter sp.
CGCCGAGATCTGGCGCGTGATCGGCGCGATCCGCGCGACCGGCATCAGCACGCTGATCGTCGACCGCAACTACCGCGCGGTGCTCGCGCACACCGACCGCGCGGTGGTGCTGGAGAAGGGGCTGGTGGTGGCCGCGGGCGCATCGGCCGAACTCGCGCGGGATCACGCCGCGCTCGCGCGCTTTCTCGGCGTCTGACGAGCGCGCCGCGCAGCGCGCTTGTAGACTGGCGGCCCGCCACCCGCACGCGAAGGCCCGCGCATGATTCTCGAAATCGCCGACATCCGCATCCCGCCCGGCAAGCAGGCCGAGTTCGACGCCGCGCTCCAGCACGGCATCGCCACCGTCGCCTCCCAGGCCGCGGGCTTTCGCGGCTTCAAGGTCAACCGCGGCGTCGAGTCCCCGGAGCGCTACATCCTGATGATCTACTGGGAGACGCTCGAGAACCACACGGTCGATTTCCGCCAGGGCCCGCTGTTCCCGCAGTGGCGCGCGATCGTCGGGCCCTTCTTCGCGGCGCCGCCGGTGGTCGAGCATTTCGAGCTGGTCGCGAAGTCGGCCTGAACCGCCGCGCATGCGCCTGATCCCGCTGCGGCGCGCGCTCGCAGCGATCGCCGCGTCGAGCGCGGTGATCGGGTTCGCGGCCGATGCGCCGCTGAAAGTCGCGCCGGTCGCGTTCAGTGAACGCATGCTGGACAACGGCCTGCAGGTGATCGCGGTGCCCACCAGCACCAGCCCGACGGTGAGCGTTCAGGTCTGGTACCACGTCGGCGCGAAGGACGATCCGCCCGGGCGCTCCGGCTTCGCGCACCTGTTCGAGCACCTGATGTTCAAGAGCACCGCGCACCTGAAGGCCGAGCAGTTCGACCGGCTCACCGAGGACGTCGGCGGCGAGAACAACGCGTTCACCGGCAACGACGTGACCGGCTACACCGACCTCGTGCCGTCGAACCACCTCGAGGTGCTGCTGTGGGCCGAGGCCGAGCGCATGTCGAACCTTAACGTGGTGCAGGCCAGTTTCGTCTCCGAGCGCGCGGTCGTCGAGGAGGAGTATCGCCAGCGCGTGCTGGCGTCGCCGTACGGCCGCTTCGCCAACGCGATTGCGCAGGCTGCGTACCAGGTGCACCCATACAAGCGCCCGAGCATCGGCAGCATCGCCGACCTCGAGGCGGCGACGCTGGCCGACGTCGTCGCCTTCCACGCCACCTACTACCGCCCGGACAACGCCACGCTGGTGGTCGCCGGCGACTTCGATCCGGCGCAGCTCGACGCCTGGGTCGACAAGTACTTCGCCCGCGTGCCGCGCCCGAACACGCCGCCCCCTCGTGTGAACGTGAACGAGCCGGCATGGCCGGCCGATCGCAGCGTCACCGTCACCGGGCCGCAGGTGCCGCTGCCGGCGGTCGCGCTGGTCTGGCTCGCACCGCCGGTGACGAGCGCCGATGCGCCGGCGCTGCAAGTGGCCGCGGCACTGCTGGGCAGCGGCGAGTCGTCGCGCCTGAACCAGTCGCTGGTGTACCGGCAGCAGCTCGCCGGCCAGGCCGGCTTCGACGCCGATCTGCGCGCCGGCCCGGGCCTGCTGACCGCGACCGCGATCGCTGCCAGCGGCAAGCCGCTCGAGGCCGTCGCGCAGGCGCTGCTGGCCGAGGTGCTGCGCCTGGCGAAGCAGCCGGTCGGCGCGGGCGAACTGGCCAAGGTCAAGACGCAGGTGCTGACCGGTGCGCTGCTGACGCGCCAGACGCCCGAGGGCCTGGCCTCGGCGGTGGCCGATGCGGCGGTGCTGCAGGGCGGCGCCGGGCATGTCAACACCGACCTGGTCGCACTTCAGAACGTCAGTGCTGCCGACGTGCAGCGCGTGCTGCAGCG
Source organism: Rhizobacter sp. (assembly GCA_043725365.1). GTDB lineage: Bacteria > Pseudomonadota > Gammaproteobacteria > Burkholderiales > Burkholderiaceae_C > LMDS01. The sequence continues at coordinate 1,865 of JAYSLR010000550.1, forward strand.
CTACGTGGTGGACGCGCACAAGCTCAGCCTGCACTACGTGCAGGCCGCGGCCCAGGAAGGCGGCGTGAAGTGAACCCGTCCCGGGTGCGATCGGCGGTCGCCGCGCTGCTGCTGGTCTGCGCCGGCCTCGCGCCGACTGCGCGCGCGCAGAACTTCGACGCCCCGCCGCAGCCCGGCGCGCCGCGCCCGCTGGCTATTCGCCCGCCCGTCGAGCAGCGCCTGCCGAACGGCTTGCGCGTGGTGCTGGCCGAGCGCCGCGGCGTGCAGCTCGTGACCGCGCAGCTGGTCGTGCTGTCGGGCAGCGAGGTCGATCCGCCCGGTCGCGCCGGCCTCGCGTCAATGACCGCCGGACTGCTGACCAAGGGCACGCGCCGGCACAGTGCGACCGCGCTCGCGCAAGCCGCCGAGTCGCTCGGCGGCGCGCTCGACAGCGGCGCCGGCTGGCACCAGTCCGAGGTCGCGATCACGGTCACGCTGCCGAAGCTGGATGCGGCGCTGGCGCTGGTCAGCGAGGTCGTGCAGCAGCCGGTGTTCGCCCCGGCCGAGCTCGACCGGCTGCGCAGCCAGGCGCTGGACGAACTGAAGGTCGCGTACAGCCGCCCGGGTACGCTCGCCGGCCTGGCCGCGCAGCGGCTGCTGTTCGGCAGCGGTGCCTATGGCCACCCGGCCGGCGGCACGCCGGCGTCGCTGGCGCGCATCGCTCGCGCCGATCTGGTGGCGCTGCACGCGGCGCGCTACCGGCCCGACAACGCCGTGCTGATCCTGGCCGGCGACCTGGACGCCGGCAGCGCACTGCGCCTCGCGCGCCGCCACTTTGGCACCTGGAAGGCCACCGGCAGCGCTGCGGCGCCGATGCCGCTGCGCGCCGGCGCGGCGCTGGCGCAGACGACCGCGGTGATCGACATGGCCGCGTCCGGCCAGGCCGCGGTGGTCGTCGCCGTGCCGCTGCCGCCGCTGGGCGCCGACCGCGCCGCCGCGGCGGTGACGAACGCGGTGCTTGGCGGCGGCTACTCGTCGCGGCTGAACCAGGAAATCCGGATCCGGCGCGGCCTGAGCTATGGTGCCGGCAGCGTGCTCGACGCGCGCCCCGGTGGGGCCGCGCTGCGCGCGGTGGTTCAGACAAAGAACGAATCGGCGGCCGTGGTCGTGGGCCTGGTGCAGACCGAGATCGACCGGCTGC
>JAYSLR010000551.1:0-6300 GCA_043725365.1 Rhizobacter sp.
CGGCGCACGAGCTCGGCGCGCGGGTCTTCGGGCTCCTGGCCGTCGGCGCTCTTCTTCGGCGGCAGCAGCATGCGCGACTTGATCTCGATCAGCATCGCCGCCATCAGCAGGTACTCGCTGGCGAGCTCGAGATTGGTCTTGCGGATCTGCTCGACGTAGGCCAGGTACTGGCGCGTCACGCTCGCCATCGGGATGTCGAGGATGTTGAAATTCTGGCGCCGGATCAGGTACAGCAGCAGGTCGAGCGGCCCTTCGAAGGCCTCGAGGAAGACCTCGAGCGCATCCGGCGGGATGTACAGGTCGGTGGGCATCGCGAATAGCGGCTCGCCGTACAGGCGCGCCACCGCGATGCCGTCGACGACGGCCGGGCCGGCGGCGGGGCCGTCGAGCGCTTCGGCCGGCGCCGCGGCGAGTTCCGGCACCGGCACTGCCGCCACGTCATCGCTCACGACCGAACCAGCGTCAGCGCTTGGTCTGGTAGACGTAGGCCTGCTGCGGCACGCGCGCGTCGGCGTACTCGGCCTGGGCGTCGCGGTCGATGCGCCGGTCCCACAGCAGCTGGCGGCCCTGGCGCTGCTCGTCCTCCAGCGTCGGCTTGTTGGCCTTCAGCGCCTCGATGAACGAGGTGACGTCGGACTTGTAGGCTTTCCAGAACAGTGGCATGGCGTGCTTGGCGCGCACGCCGAAAGGCGGGCGCTGGAGTCGAGGCCGCGATTTTAGCGGCCGGACCGGCCCGGACCCGGAAACGCCCCCGGGGCAGACGCGCACGACGGCCGTTTTCATCAAGCCGGGCGGTCGCGCGTGTCACGATGCGCCGATGCACGAGATTGAGCTCAAGCTCCAGGTGCCGGCCGCGCGCCGGGCCGAGGTCGAGGCCGCGGTCGCCGGGCGCACGATCGCTGCGCGGATGCACCTGCAGGCCGCGTACCACGACACCGCCGATCGGCGCCTGGCGGCCGCCGGGCTGGCGCTGCGCCTGCGCCGCGAGGGCCGGCGCTGGGTGCAGACGCTGAAGGGCGCCACCGCCGACGGCCTGACCCGCCACGAGCACAACGTGCCGCGCGGCGCGTCGGCGGCGATGCCGGCGCTCGACCCGGCACTGCACGCCGGCACGCCGGTCGGCGAGCGGCTGCTGGCGCTGCTCGCGACGCCCCCGCCGACACCGCTCGAGGCGCTGTACCGCACCGACATTAGGCGCCGCACGCGCGTGCGGCCGCTGCGCTGGCCGGGGCGGCCGCCGGCGCGCGTCGAGCTCGCGTTCGACCGCGGCCGCATCAACGCGGGTGCCCGATCCATCGAGGTCAGCGAACTCGAGATCGAGCTGCTGGCGGGCTCGCCGCAGGCGGTGATCGAGACCGCGCGGCGCTGGGTGGCGCGCCACGGCCTGTGGCTGGACGGGCGCAGCAAGGCCGAGCGCGGCGACCTGCTGGCGCGCGGCGAGACCGTCGCGCCGCCGCGCACCGCACAGGCGCCGCGGCTCGCCGCGGCCATGGATGCGGCGAGCGCCTGGCAGGCGGTGCTGCGCTCCTGTGCCGACCAGATCCTCGCCAACGCGAGCCAGATTGCCAGCGCCGGGCACGGCGCCGAACACGTGCACCAGCTGCGCATTGGCCTGCGGCGCCTGCGCAGCGCGCTGGCGCTGTTCGACCGTGGCGATGCGAACGCCGCGCTCGGCCAGGGCGCGGCCGCGCTGTTCCGCGCGCTCGGCGCGGCCCGCGACCGGGTCGTGATCGAAGGCGAATTCGGCGATGCGTTGCGCGCGGCGATGGGCGAGGCGGGCGTGCCGGCCGGGCTGCCGACCTGGGCGGCGCCCGACGCCGAGGCCACGCCCGCCGAGCGGCTGCGCGCGCCGGCCAGCCAGGCCTTCCTGCTCGACCTGATCGAGGCGATGCACCCCGACGCCGCGCCCGCCGACGGCGACCGCGCTGCGCCGCTGCGCGACCGGCTGGCCGCGCGCCTGAACCGCTGGCACCGGCAGGTGGTCGCCGACGCGAAGGCCTACGCCGGGCTCGACGACGCGCAGCGCCACCGCCTGCGCAAGCGCGCGAAGCGGCTGCGTTACGCGACCGAGTTCTGCGCGGCGCTGTTCGAGCCGCGCGCGCTGCGCCGCTATCTGAAGGCGCTGCGCGCACTGCAGGACGAGCTCGGCGCGGTCGGCGACGCGACGATGGCGATGCAGACCCTCGCACCGCGCGCCGCCGCCGATCCGGCGGCGATGTTCGCGCTCGGCTGGCTCACGGCGCGGCGCGCGGCACTGGTGGCCGCGGCCGGCCCGGCGCTGCAACGCTTCGCGAAGGCCGAGCGCTGCTGGAAGGCCGCGCGCGGGAAGGGCGCGCGCGGCTGAGTCAGCGCAGCGGGCGCCCGAGCAGCCGCTCCAGCGTGCCGCGCGGCGACGCCTCGGGCCGCTGCTGGTGCGCCACGTCGAGGTAGAAGGTCTGCTCCATCATGTGCTGGCCGCCCATCGCGGCGTGCAGCACCTGGTCGCTGAACACGACCCAGGTCGTGCCGGGCGCGAAGTCGACGCGCGCCTGCGGGCTGCTGCGCTGGAACCCGGCGTCGGCCTTGGCGCGGTCGTGCAGCTGCAGCATCAGGTGGTCGTACTCGGTGCGGCGGCGCTTCGTGATGCCGGTCTTCTCGAGCAGCCAGGCCGAGCCGGGCCAGGGCCGCGGGATCGCCGGCAGGTAGCGCGCCGCGTGCGCCTCGAACGGCTCGCCGACACGCCACTCGCGCGGCCGCCCGTTCGGGTTGACGTTGCAGAACACCCGCAGCAGCCGCGTGCCGTGCATCGGGTTGGACGGAAACGCGTCGATGTGCAGCCGCGTGTCGTCCTTGCGCCAGCTGGTCGCGCGGCCGGCGACGTCGACCGGGCGGAACGAGGTGTTGCCGCGCCGCAGCCCGCCGCGGTAGTGCGGAAACAGCCGCAGCGCGAGCGCCTCGCTGCATTCGGTGTAGCGCGCGACCATCGCGCGCAGCGCGATCAGTTCGGCGGCGTCGCCGATCGCGCCGCGCATCTCGCCCGCGGGCCAGCGCAGCGAGATGTTCTTCGCCTTGCCATCGGCCCAGCGCGGATCGAGGAACTTCATCTCGGCGGTCGACAGCTCGAACGACAGCCGCGGAAAGCTCAGCACCGCGCCGTTCTCGACCACCGATTCGACCCCGTGCGTCGGCCCGTCCGCGGCCCAGCTGGTGTCGGGGAACTCGCGGACGATGTCGACCGCCGGCGGCGTGCTGACGCTTCCATCCTTCATGCCCGCAGTCTACAAGTGCCCCCAGGACATGGCGCAGCGCCTCAACGCCGGCGCCTCAGGTGCCGGCCCAGGTCGCGCAGCACGGGCCGCGCCGCGATCAGGATCAGCAGCAGCGCCAGCGGCACCGTGGTGACATAGCCGGCGAGCTGGAACCCGAAGGCGCCGCTGACGCCGCCGACGAAGAACAGCCCGATCAGCAGGCCCTGGGTGCGCATCCGCTCGCGGCTCGCGCGCACCGGGACGAGCCCCGCGCGGCGGCTCACGTACACCAGCTTGCCGAGCTCGATGCCCAGGTCGGTGACGAGCCCGGTGACGTGCGTCGTGCGGATCTCGGCGCGCGAGATCTTGCTGATCACCGCGTTCTGCAGCCCCATCAGGTAGCACAGCAGCAGCGCCGTGACCGGCACCAGCAGCGCCGTGTGCAGCCGCAGGCTCGCGCCGAGCAGGCCGAACGCGAGCAGCAGCGACGCCTCGAGCACCAGCGGCAGCGCGTAGGCGCCGCGCAGGTCGCGCCGCAGGCCCCAGTTGACGAGGATCGCCGTCGTCATCGCACCGAGCAGGAAGCTCAGCAGCGAGGCGAGCGCGACCATCACGAGCGATGTGCGGCCGAGCACGAGTTGGTCGCTCATCGTCGAGACGATGCCGGTCATGTGCGAGGTGTACTGGCCGACGGCGAGAAAGCCGCCGGCGTTGGTCGCGCCGGCGACGAACGCGAGCACCGCACCCAGCCGCTGGTTGCGCTGCGGCGTGCGCCGGACGTTGGTCCAGCCGCGGGCGAACGGCAGCATCGTGGGGCCGGCAGCCGGTGCGCTTCAGCGCACCCGCATGCCCGGCTTCGCGCCGGGCCAGGGCTCGAGGATGAAGATCCCCGGCTCGGCCTTCTCGTCGGCATGCGACGCGGCCAGCACCATGCCATCGCTGACGCCGAACTTCATCTTGCGCGGCGCCAGGTTCGCGACCATCACGGTGAACTTGCCGATCAGGTCGGCCGGGCGGTAGGCCGATGCGATGCCGCTGAAGACGTTGCGCATCCTGCCCTCGCCGACGTCGAGCGTCAGCCGCAGCAGCTTGGTCGAGCCCTCGACGGCTTCGCAGTTCGCGATCTGCGCGATGCGCAGGTCGATCTTCGCGAAATCGTCGACCTTGATCTCCTCGGCCATCGCCTCGCCGCCGGGCGGCGGCGCTTCGACGGCCGCGGGTTCGAGCAGCGCATCGAGCTGCTTCGCGTCGACGCGCTGCATCAGGTGCGTGTAGGTGCCGATCGTGTGCCCGCCGTGGGCCCCCAGCGCGCGCGCCGCATCGGCGAAGCGCAGCGGCTCGACCTTCAGGAACGCCTCGACCTGCGCGGCGAGTGTGGGCAGCACCGGCTTCAGGTAGATCGTCAGCAGCCGGAAGGCCTCGATGCAGACCGAGCAGACGTCGTGCAGCACCGCGTCCTGGCCGGGCTGCTTCGCGAGCTCCCAGGGCTTGTGCTGGTCGACGTACTCGTTGACGCGGCCGGCCAACAGCATCACCTCGCGCAGTGCCTTGCCGAACTCGCGCTCCTCGTACAGCTCCTCGATCGTCGCGCGGTGGGCGCGCAGGCCGTCGAGCAGCGCACGGCCCTCGACGCCGAGGTCGGCCGAGAGCCGGCCGCCGAAACGCTTGCCGAGGAAGCCGGCCGCGCGGCTCGCGATGTTGATGTACTTGCCGACGAGGTCGGCGTTGACGCGCGCCAGGAAGTCGTCCGGGTTGAAGTCGAGGTCCTCGACGCGGCCGTTCAGCTTGGCCGCGATGTAGTAGCGCAGCCATTCCGGGTTCATGCCCAGATCCAGGTACTTCAGCGGCGAGATGCCGGTGCCGCGGCTCTTGCTCATCTTCTCGCCGCTGAGATGCAGGTGGCCGTGCACGAAGATGTGGTTCGGTACCTTGCGCCCGCTGAAGTGAAGCATCGCCGGCCAGAACAGCGTGTGGAAGGTGACGATGTCCTTGCCGATGAAATGGACCTGCTCGACCGCGGGGTCGGCCATGAAGGCGTCGTAGTCGACCCCGATCTTGCCGAAGTAATTCTTCAGCGACGCGAGGTAACCCACCGGCGCGTCCAGCCAGACATAGAAATACTTGCCCGGCGCGTCGGGAATCTCGATGCCGAAGTACGGCGCGTCGCGGCTGATGTCCCAGTCGTTGAGTCCGACGTGGCCGCTCTTTCCCATTTCATCGTCGGTGGCGAACCACTCCCGGATCTTGTTCAGCACTTCGGGTTGGAGCCGGCCCGGTGTCGCGGTCCACTCCGTCAGGAAGTCGACGCAGCGCTGCGACGAGAGCTGGAAGAAATAGTGGTCGCTGCGCTTCATCACCGGCGTCGCGCCGCTCAGCGTCGAGTACGGGTTCTTCAGATCCGTGGGCGCGTAGACCGCGCCGCAGTTGTCGCAGTTGTCGCCGTACTGGTCTTTCGTGCCGCACCTCGGGCACTCGCCCTTGATGTAGCGGTCGGGCAGGAACATGCCCTTCACCGGGTCGAAGAACTGCTCGATCGAGCGCTCGGCGATCAGGCCCTGCTTGCGCAGCGCGCGGTAGATGTCCTGCGCGAGTTCGTGGTTCTCGCTCGCGTCGGTCGAGTGCCATTTGTCGAAGCCGATCTGGAAGCCGTCGAGGTACTTCTTGCGCCCCGCGGCGATCTGCGCGACGAATTCCTGCGGCGTCAGCCCCGCCTTCTCGGCCGCGATCATGATCGGCGCGCCGTGCGCGTCGTCGGCGCAGACGAAGTGCACCTCGTGGCCCGCCATGCGCTGGAAGCGCACCCAGATGTCGGCCTGGATGTACTCCATCATGTGGCCGATGTGGAACGGCCCGTTGGCGTAGGGCAGGGCGGTGGTGACGAACAGCTTGCGGGTCATGCGAAACGTCGGCAGCGCCGGCGGCGAAGTGAACCTTGCATTTTAAGGGCGCACGGCCCGTGCGCCCGGCGCAGGTTCATTCGAGCGGGCGTTCGGCCGGCGGCGGCGGCGCGTACTCGTAGAGCCAGGTCTCGGTCAGCGGCTGGCCGTCGGCGCGCAGGAACAGGCGCAGCGTG
>JAYSLR010000552.1:0-3610 GCA_043725365.1 Rhizobacter sp.
GCACGGCATGCCGCGACGGCCGCGGGATCTGGAGCGGCATGTCTGCCTGCCCATCCGCTCTGTCGACGGCACGGTGATGGACGTATGGACCTTCACCAAAGATAAGGAGCAGGAGTCGGTGACGGCGCGAGGCTGGCTAACCACTAGCAATGCGCACCGCGACTTGGTGATCGAGCTTGCCCTGGCGGGACATGGCGTTATCCGGATATTGGATTGGACCAATCTTCCCGATCTCGCCTGTGGCTCCTTGGTAAGAGCGCTCGCAGACTGGGAGTCGACGGAAGCACCGCCTGTGAATCTGCTCTATCGCGCGAGCGTGCGCCGCATTCCCAGGGTGCGGCTGTTCATCGAGTTTGCGAGCGAACTGTTTCGCGAACTTGATGGAGTGCGCGGTACAGGGGTCGTCGGCACCGAGCGGCCTCGATGGCTTTGGCGTCACTATGGACGGGTGTCGAACATCATGAACCGTGACGTGGCCGGTCTGGCCGTTCCGACTGCCAGGTAAGCAAAGCACATCGCTGTGGTTAATGAAGGGCGGCCTCTCCTCACGAAGGTTGTGCGGTCGGGCGGACATCCCTGGAGCAACGAGGATGTGGAGGGCAAGCTTACGACTGATAAAGGACGTTATCATTCACGATAGGTGTGGGGCCGGAAGGCGAAGGGCAAGGCATGGCGAACGCTCAAAGTCAGACAGAGGGGCGATTCGCCGCCATCGTCGAGGCGCTTCGGGATTCGCCTGGCGTGACCCATGCCAAGGCCGGCAGTCGCCTCTTCGGCAGCTCGTCGCTCAAGGTCCACGACAAGATCTTTGCGATGGTCTCGTCGAGCGGCGAGTTCGTGGTCAAGTTGCCCAAGGCGCGCGTCGATGCGCTCGTTCTGTCTGGAGCGGGAGAACGGTTCGACGCCAACCGCGGTCGGCCGATGAAAGAGTGGCTCGAGGTGCATTCGTCATCGAGCAGCGAATGGTTGAAGCTGGCCCGCGAAGCCTTGGCTTTCGTGGGGACGTGACGGTGAACGCGGTGCTGTTGTCCAGGGCGGCGTCGAGTGAGCTGTCGGCCGGGCGGAAGGTGCTGCCGGCGCTCTTCGCCCCGACGCCGGCGGCGGCCAAGAGGACGCTCGAGTTCTTCACGGCCAACATCCGCAACCCGAACACCCGCAAGGCGTATGCGCGGGCGGTGGCGGCGTTCTCGGATTGGTGCGAAGGGCGCGGCCTAGACGAGCTCGGCGCGATCGAGCCGATCCACGTGGCGGCCTACGTCGAGCACCTGCAGGAGCGGCTAGCTGCGCCATCAGTGAAGCTCAACCTAGCTGCGCTGCGCATGCTGTTCGACTGGCTGGTGGTCGGCCAGGTCATGCCGATGAACCCGGCCAGCTCGGTGCGAGGGCCGCGGCACTCGGTCAGAAAAGGCAAGACGCCAGTGCTGGCGGCCGAGGAGGCGAGGGCGCTGCTCGATGCGATCGACGTGTCGACGCTGGCAGGGCTGCGCGATCGGGCGCTGGTGGCGCTGATGGTCTACAGCTTTGCGCGGGTCGGCGCGGCCATCGGGATGCGGGTGGAAGACGTCTACGTGCAGGGCCGGCGCACCTGGATCCGCCTTCATGAAAAGGGCGGCAAGGTGCACGAGATGCCTTGCCACCACAACCTCGACGAATACTTGGACGCTTACATCGAGCAGGCGCAGCTGGGCGATCCGAAGGGGTGGCTTTTTCGCTCGGCGATCGGCCGGACGGGGCAGCTGTCGAAGAACCCGATGCGCCAGTCGGACGTGTATCGAATGATCGCGAGGAGGGCGCTAGCCGCCAAAGTGCGGACCAGGATTGGCTGTCACTCGTTCAGGGCCACCGGGATCACCGAGTACCTGCGCAACGGCGGCAAGCTCGAGATTGCGCAGCAGATGGCCAACCATGAGAGCTCGCGGACTACGGGGCTCTACGACCGAAGGACGGATCAGGTTTCACTTGATGAGGTCGAGCGGATCGTGATCTAAGCAACTGTCGGGATCCGCTCAAGCCAGGCAGCCATTTCGCTATATCTGCACTCGCGTCCCGAGTTCGACCACTCCATTGTTAGGCAGCTTGAAGAAATCGACGACGCTACCGGCATTGCGGGACATGGTGGCGAACAACGTTTCGCGCCATGGGGCCATGCCGGCGCCTCTTGTCGGGATAACGATTTCTCGGCTAAGGAAATACGACATTGCACCCGGATCGAGGCTAAGACCTTTGCCCATGCAAAGTGTCATTGCTTGAGGAATGTCAGGCTCGTCCTTGAAGCCGTAGTTGACCCGCACCTTCCAGAAGCCGTGAACCAGAGGCTCGACCTGCAGACGTTCCTCGTCGGCGACCCAGGGCACCTCCTGAAACCGCACCGAAAGAATGACATTCTGCTCATGCAGAACCTGGTAGTGCTTCAGGTTATGCAATAGGGCCTGAGGGACGGTATCGGGATTGGCGACGGCGTACACCGCGGTCCTGGGTGTATGACGAACGTGCTCATCGGCAGCCAAGGCCGTGATAAACGGCAATAGGTCCGGATCGTCCTGACGAGTGTGCTCGAGCAACAGCTGGCGCCCCCGCCTCCAAGTCGCCATCACTGCAAAGATCGCCCCGCCCATGGCCAGCGGAAACCATCCTCCTTGTAAGAACTTCAGGGCACAGGAGGCGACGAGGACGGCGTCGACGATCAGAAAGAGCCCTGTCGCCGCCAGAGCAAGCGGGAGCGGGTAGCCCCAGCCATATCGGACGACGAAGAAGGTGAGCAAGGTGGTGATGAACATCGTCACGGTGACCGCAATGCCGTAGGCAGAGGCGAGCGCCGAAGAGCTGCCGAAGCCGACCATGGCCAACAGGACTGCCACCATCACGAGCCAGTTAACGAATGGCACGTAGATCTGACCAGCCTCCTTGGCCGACGTGTACATGACCTGAAGGCGCGGAAGCAGACCCAGCTGCATGGCCTGCTTGGTCATCGAATAGGCCCCCGAGATCACTGCCTGCGATGCAATCACGGAGGCGAGTGTGGCGAGCACAACAGCGGGAATTAACCAGGACGCGGGAAAGAGGCGAAAAAAGGGGTTCTCGAGCGCCGTGGCATCGCCGATCAGGAGTGCTCCCTGGCCCATGTAATTGAGCGCCAATGACGGCAGGACGAGGATGTTCCAGGCCAGTCTGATGGGCCGCTTGCCGAAATGCCCCATGTCTGCATATAGCGCTTCGGCGCCTGTCAAAGCCAGCACGATCGAGCCCATGACCACGAAAAGGTGCCAGCCTCGCACGTGCAAGAAATTGAAGGCGTGCAGTGGGTTCAACGCTGCCAGGACTTCTGGATGCTGGGCAATCTGCACGGCGCCAGTGACGGCAAGGACGACGAACCAGACGACGATGATCGGACCGAATAGCTTGCCAACTGCAGCCGTGCCAAATCGTTGCCCCAGAAAAAGCCCCACGATCACGGCCGCCGAGATCGGCAGCACATACGGCTTGAAAGCCGGCGTGATCGTCTCCAGGCCTTCAACCGCACCCAGGACCGATATCGCTGGCGTGATCACGCTATCCCCATAGAAGAGGGCAGCGCCGAGGACGCCCGTCAGAAGTAGCAGCGTGCGGCGCC
>JAYSLR010000553.1:0-8152 GCA_043725365.1 Rhizobacter sp.
GGCGAGGTCGTCGTCGTCGGCTACCTGGACAGCGTCAAGCTGCAGTTCGACGTCGGTCGACTCGTGCTCGTGCACGGCCCGCAGGCCAGCGTGCTGAACTGCAGCTACCCGCGCGATGTCTACCGCTTCCAGCGCCGCAATGCCTACCGCGTGCGGCCGCTGATGCGCACGGCGCCGGTGGCGCGTGTGCGCCACACCGACATCGCCGAGATGCAGCTGGCGCTGCGCATCATCGACGTGAGCATCGGCGGCTGCGCGCTGTTCCTGCCCGACGACGTGCCGCCAATGCAGGTCGGCGGGGTGCTGAACCAGGTCGAGATCGAACTCGACCCCGACACGCGCTTCCACGTCAACCTGCGGCTGCAGCACGTGACCTCGCTGAACGCCGAGGCGAACGGCGTGCGCCTGGGCTGCGAATTCGTGCGCGCCGATCCGGCCGCGCTGCGCGCGCTGCAGCGCTTCATCGACCAGACGCAGAAGCGCAGCAAGCTGCTGTCGCTGGGTTGAGGGCACCCGAAGCGCGGAAAAGGACAACATTTCGACGCATATTCCCGCGATCGCTCCTCAAGTTGCGGCCGTGCCGCGCCGATAGCCCGGTACCAGCCACTTCCGCACGGGAGCAAGGAGCGCTTTCATGGGCATCCCCAGCATCTCGGGTGTCAGCCGTGTCGCACCGACGATTGCAGACGCGCCTGCGCCCGCCGCCACCCCCGGCGTCACGGTCCGCCCGGACGCGACCCTGTCGAGCGCCGTCGCGATCGATGCGCTCACGCAGCAGCCGGTGCCGCCACGCTTCCCGTGGCTGAGCCGCCTGTCGCAGCAGCTCGAGTCGGCCTCGAAGCGGCGGCCCGCGTTCGCGCCGGCACCGGCGCTCGGCGACCACGTCGACAAGTCGGCCTGACACGCTCTCGGCGTTCGCCTGCCGCACCCCGGGCGTGCGCGACGGCGCCCGCACGACCCGGGTAAGCTTCGCGCACCCGACGTTCGGCGCTGCAGGAGGCCCGCATGACACCCCGATCCGCTGCGGCGACGGGCGAAGCCACCGCCCTCGACGAGGCTGCCTGCGTGCAGCGGTTGCGGCAGCTCGAGACGCTGCTGCGCAACGGGCGGCCGCGCGACGCGCTGACGTGTTCCAGCGGCCTGTTCGCCGAGGCGGCGATTCCGCCCGGCCGCGTCGGCGAGCTCTGCGCGCTGACGGCCGAGGCGGCCCAGGCGCTCGGCCTGGTCGAGCTCGCCGAGCAGATGTGGCGCCAGGCCGCGGCGCATGCCGCCAGCCCCTCGAGCCGCGCGGACGCGTTCGCCAACCTCGGCGCACTGCTCGCCCGCCAGCGCCGCCATGCCGAGGCCGAAGCCTGCGATCGGCGCGCGCTCGAACTCGCGCCGGACCACGTCGTCGCGCTCGCGAACCTCGCGGTGCTGCTCGCCGACACCGGGCAGCGCGACGAGGCCGAGACCTGCCATCGCCAGGCGCTCGCGCTGGCCCCCGACAACGCCGCCGTGCACTCCAATCTCGGCGTGTTGCTGGCCGCCTCGAAGCGGCCTGCAGAAGCCGAGCTGCACTACCGGCGGGCCCTCGAGCTCGCTCCCGACAGCGCGTCGGCCCACACCAACCTCGGGCTGCTGCTGCAGGAACAGCGGCAGTTCGACGCGGCCGAGGCGCACCAGCGCCGCGCGCTCGCGCTCGCACCCGACTCGGCCGAGATCCATTCCAACCTCGGCAATCTGCTGGCCCGGCGCGGGCGCGAGGACGAGGCCGAGGCGCTGCTGCGGCGCGCGCTCGTGCTCGATCCCGAATGGGCCGCCGCGCACAACAACCTCGGCGTGCTGCTGGCCGATCAGTGGCGCGACGACGCGGCGGAGCACCACTTCCGCCGCGCGCTGGCGCTGCGGCCCGACTACCCGCTGGCCCGACTCGACCTGGGCTGCCTGCTGCTCGCCCAGGGCCGTTTCGACGAGGGCTGGCGGCTGCACGAGGCGCGCCACGATCCGGCACTGCCCGACAACGGCATCGCCCGACCCGATCTGGCGCTGCCCGCGTGGCAGGGTGAATCGCTGGCAGGCCGCGCACTGCTGGTGTGGCCCGAGCAGGGTCTGGGCGACCAGATCCAGTTCTGCCGCTACGTGCCGAGGCTCAAGGCCCTCGGCGCGGCGCGCATCACGCTGGTGTGCCAGCGGCCGTTGCAGGCCCTGTTCGAGACGCTCGCCGGCGTCGACGCGGTGGTCGGTGCCGACATCGTCGACAACGCGTTCGCCGTCGACCCGGCGGCGATCGGCACGCACGATTGCTGGACCTTTCCGCTGAGCCTGCCCGCGCTGCTGCGCACCGACCTGGCCAGCCTGCCCGAGGTCGAGCTGCCCTACCTGCGGGCACCGCCGCAACGCGTCGCCGAGTGGGAACGGCGCCAGCGCGACGCGGGAGACGGCAACGACGACGGCCTCATGCGGATCGGTCTGGTCTGGCGCGGCAACCCGCGGCACGACAACGACGCCGAGCGCTCGCTGCCAGGCCTGGCGACGCTGGCGCCGCTGTGGCAGCTGCCCGGGCTGCGTTTCGTCAGCCTGCAGGCGGGCCGGGCGGGCATCGAGGCCAGCGCGGCGCCGCCCGGCCAGCCGCTGCGGCATGTCGGCGCGGCGCTGCGCGACTTCGCCGACACCGCGGCCGCGCTGGCGGCGATCGACCTGCTGATCTGCGTCGACACCTCGATCGCGCACCTCGCCGGCGCGCTCGGCACACCGTGCTGGGTGCTGCTGCCGCAACACCGCACCGATTGGCGCTGGCTGCGCGGGCGCGACGATTCGCCCTGGTACCCGCTCGGGATGCGCCTGTTCCGCCAGACGCAGCGCGGCGACTGGGCCGCGGTGATCGAGCGCGTGTGCGCCGCGCTCCAGACCTGGGCGCCGGCGGACCGGCGCGGGTCGGTGCCCCTCAGACCTGCATCTGCATGATGTCGGTGTAGGCCTGGACCATCTTGTTGCGCACCTGCAGCGCGGCCTGGAAGCCGATCTGCGCCTTCTGCATCGCCACCATCGTCTGCTCGATGCTGACGTTCGGGTTGTCGAGCTGAACCTCGCGCTGCATCGCGGCGGCGTCGTTCTGCGACTTGTTCACCGCGCCCAGCGCTTGCGTCAACGCCTGCTGGAAGCCGGCGCCCTCGACGGGCGCGTTGCGCTGCAGCGGCTGGCCGTTGGTCGCCAGCCCGGCGCGAGCCACGGCCTGGGCGAAGTCGAAGGGTTTGAGGGTCACGTTCATCGTGATCGTCATCCTAAGGTTCCCGAGGCGCCGCGATGGTGCGAACTGACGCCTCTTTGACCGGCTGTTCGCGGCATTCGGCGCCCTCAAGTTCCCGAACAATCGCTTTCAATCGAGGGCCCACCCGGCCCCGGACGGAACCCGACGACCCATGAACGACGCAGTCGCCATCCACCCCGCCCTCCCCCTGGTCGAACCCGCCAGCTTCGCCGGCCGCATGGCCGCGTTGCCGATGCGCAGCAAGCTCAGCGCCGCGATCGGCGTGGCGGCGCTGGCCGGCGTGGTGCTGGCGATGACGCTGTGGAGCAGCAAGGGCGACTTCAGGGTGCTGTACGCGAACCTGTCCGACAAGGACGGCGGCGCCGTGATCGCCCAGCTCTCGCAGATGAACGTACCCTACCGCATGAGCGAAGGCGGCGCGGCCATCATGGTGCCGGCCGCGCAGGTCCACGACCTGCGCCTGAAGCTGGCGACCGCCGGGCTGCCGAAGGGCTCGGTCTCCGGCTACGAGCTGATGGACACCGCGCGCTTCGGCCAGACCCAGTTCCAGGAGCGGCTGACCGCGCAGCGCGGGCTCGAAGGCGAACTGACGCGCTCGATCACCTCGCTGGCCGCGGTGCAGAACGCCCGCGTGCACCTGGCGCTGCCGAACCAGAACGGCTTCTTCCGCGAGCAGCAGAAGCCCAGCGCCTCGGTGCTGCTGACGCTGTTCGCCGGCCGCACGCTGGACCGCGCGCAGGTTGCCGGCATCGTGCACCTGGTGTCCAGCAGCGTGCCCGAGCTCGACCCCAAGGCCGTCAGCGTGATCGACCAGAGCGGTGCGCTGCTCACCAGCAGCGGCGACGGCCAGCCCGTGGCCGGCCTGGATGCACAGCAGCTGCAGTACGTGAACCAGATCGAGAACGGCTACACGAAGCGCATCGTCGACCTGCTCGAGCCCATCGTCGGGCGCGACAACCTGCGCGCCACCGTGGCCGCCGACATCGATTTCTCGCAGACCGAGGCGACCTCGGAAGAGTTCAAGCCCAACCAGGGCAGCGAAGCCAAGATCTCGATCCGCAGCCAGCAGGTCTCGGAGCAGAACGGCGCCGCCGGTGCACAGCCCAGCGGCGTGCCCGGCGCGGCCTCGAACCAGCCGCCGGTGCCCGCGACCGCGCCGCTCGTCGGTGCCGCGCAACCGCTGCAGACCGCGCAGGCCGGCGGTGGTGCCGGCGCCAGCGGGCGCCGCGACGCGACCACCAACTACGAGGTCGACAAGACCGTGCGCGTGACGCGCAACGCCAGCGGCAACATCAAGCGCCTGAACGCCGCTGTCGTCGTCAACAACCGCTCGGTGACCGATGCGAAGGGCAAGACCACGCAGGTGCCGCTGTCGCCGGAAGAGGTCGACAAGCTGACCGCGCTGGTGCGCGAGAGCATCGGCTTCAACAAGGACCGCGGCGACTCGGTCAAGGTCATCAACGCCCCGTTCAAGGTCGAGACGGTGACGAACATCGAGCTGCCGCTGTGGAAGCAGCCCGACGTGATCGACCTGCTGCGCAGCCTGGCCGTGCCGGCGGGCCTGGCGCTGATCGGCGTGCTGGTCTTCTTCGGCCTGATCCGCCCGACGCTGAAGGCCGCGCTGGCGCCGCGGCCGGCCGCGGCCCCCGGTGCCAAGCTGAGCGCCGTCGTCGACGACACGCAGGAACTGCCGGCGCTGCCGGCGCCGAAGAGCACACAGCATCTGGCCGGCGCACGCGCGCTGGCCAAGGACAACCCGGCCGCGGTGGCCGGCATCGTGCGCGGCTGGGTCAACGGCGAAGCCGTCGCGGCCAAGGGCTGACGCCAGCGCCGCCAGAACAAGAACGCCAAGGAGCAGTACGTGGACGACCAAGGCCTGGAGAACGCAGCCATCCTGTTGATGTCGCTCGGCGAGGAGGAAGCCGCGAGCGTCTTCAAGCACCTGAGCCCGAAGGAGGTGCAAGGCCTGGGCGAGACGATCCAGAAGCTGAAGTCGATCCCGCGCGAGCGCGTCGACAACGTGCTGGAGCTGTTCACCAACGTCGCCGCCGAGCAGAGCATGCTCGTCTCCGACACCGACGAATACGTCAAGAGCGTGCTGCGCAAGGCGCTCGGCGACGACAAGGCGAACCTGCTGATCGACCGCATCATGCAGGGCGGCGGCGACACCGCCGGCATCGAGAGCCTGAAGTGGATGGATCCGACCTCGGTCGGCGAGCTGCTGCGCATCGAGCACCCGCAGATCGTCGCGGCGATCCTCGTGCACCTCGACTTCGACCAGGCCGCCGAGGTCCTGAAGACCTTCACCGAACGCCAGCGCAACGAGGTGCTGGTGCGCGTGGCCACGCTCGACGGCATCCAGCCCTCGGCGCTGAAGGACCTGAACGAGGTCATGGGCCGGGTGCTCGCCGGCGGCGAGCGCACCCGCAAGACGACGCTGGGCGGCGTCAAGGCGGCCGCCGAGATGATCAACCTGATGGGCACCAGCATCGAGACCGCGGTGCTCGACTACATCCGCGAGGCCGACAACGACCTGGCCCAGAAGATCATGGACAACATGTTCACCTTCGACGACCTGGAGAAGATCGACGACAAGGGCATCCAGGCGCTGCTGAAGGAAGTGCAGTCCGAATCGCTGGTGATCGCGCTGAAGGGCGCGACGCCGGAGATGCGCGAGAAGGTGTTCAAGAACATGTCGACGCGCGCCGCCGAGACGCTGCGCGAGGACCTGGAATCGCGCGGCCCGGTGCGCGTCTCCGAGGTCGAGGCCGAGCAGAAGGAAATGCTGAAGGTGGTGCGCCGCCTGGCCGACGAAGGCCAGATCGTCCTGGGCGGCGGAGGCGACGATGACTTCCTCTGAGCAGCGCGATCCGACGCCGGGCCGCCCCAAGGCGGATAGCGCCCCTTGGGGGCAAGAGCGAAGCGACAGGGGGGCCCGATTCAGCCCGAAGAATATTCCGTCACCCAACGAAGCCGCACGCGGCGCCTACGCGCGCTTCATTCCGCGCGAGGAGCTGAACGGCTTCGCCGCCTGGCAGCCCGGCGACCTGGCCGGCGGCCCGGCGCCGCAGGCCAACGTGCAGCGCGCGCCCGACGAGGTGCTGAAGCCCGACATCGCCGCCCAGCTCGCCGCGCAGCTGAAGGCCGCACGCCAGTCCGGCTACCAGGACGGCTACCGCGACGGCCTGGTCGCGCTCGACGGCTTCAAGCAGAGCTTCGCGGCGCAGACCACGGCCCAGATCGGCGCGCTGCTGCAGTCGCTCGGCGACGAGCTCGGCGGGCTGCAGCAGGACATGGCGCGCACGCTGGCGATCTCGGCCACGCACCTGGCACGCCAGATCGTGCGTGCCGAGCTCGCGAGCCGGCCCGAGCTGGTCGCGCAGGTCGCGCAGGAAGCGGTCGACACGCTGCTGCTCAGCGCCCGGCACATCACGCTGCGCGTGCATCCCGACGACCACGCGTTCGTCGCGCGGGGCGCGGCCGACGTGCTCGCCGCGCGCGGCGCGCGGCTGCTCGCCGACCCGTCGATGTCGCGCGGCGGTTGCGTGGTCGAGTCCGACATCGGCGTGATCGATGCCAGCCTCGAGACACGCTGGCGCCGCGTCGCGGCCTCGCTCGGCTGCGACGAGGGCTGGGACGCCGATACCGCGACCCGCACCACCACGGGCCCGTCCGCATGAGCGGCACCCGCACGGCCACGCTGCCGCTCGCGAATGCGGAGAAGTGGCAGCGCTACCTGGCCGACATGCGCAGCTTCTCGGCCGACCGGGTCGCGCTCGAAACCCAGGGCCTGCTGATGCGCGTGACCGGGCTGGTGCTCGAGGCCGCCGGCATCCGCGTGCCGGTCGGCTCGGTCTGCGAGGTGCGCATGGAGGGCCAGACACCGGTCATCGCCGAGGTCGTCGGCTTCTCGGGCGACCGCGCCTACCTGATGCCCACCGGCGACGTCGCCGGCCTGATGAGCGGCGCACGCGTCGTGCCGCGGCCTTCGCCGGTGGTGCCGATGAAGCTCGGTGCCGCGAACCACCCGTGGCGCCGCAACGAGGACCGCACCCTGCACCTGCCGGTCGGCGACGGCCTGCTCGGCCGGGTCGTCGATTCGCACGGCCACCCGATGGACCGCAAGGGGCCGATCGAGCACGTCCACAACGAGCCGCTGACACGCCGCCCGATCAACGCGATGGACCGCGACCCGGTGCGCACGCCGCTGGACACCGGCGTGCGCGCGATCAACGCGATCCTCACGGTCGGCCGCGGCCAGCGCATCGGGCTGTTCGCCGGCACCGGCGTGGGCAAGTCGGTGCTGCTCGGGATGATGGCGCGCTACACCGCGGCCGACGTGATCGTCGTCGGGCTGATCGGCGAGCGCGGCCGCGAGGTCAAGGAATTCATCGAGGACATCCTCGGCGTCGAGGGCATGCGCCGCTCCGTCGTCGTCGCCGCGCCGGCCGATGCGCCGCCGCTGGTGCGCATGCAGGGTGCGAACTACGCCACCGTGATCGCTGAACATTTTCGCGATCGCGGGCTGAACGTGCTCTTGCTGATGGATTCGCTGACGCGCTACGCGATGGCGCAGCGCGAGATTGCGCTGGCGATCGGCGAGCCACCGGCCACCAAAGGCTACCCGCCGAGCTGCTTCGCCAAGCTGCCGCAACTGGTCGAACGCAGCGGCAACGGCGTGGCCGGCGGGGGGTCGATCACCGCGATCTACACCGTGCTTTCGGAAGGCGACGATCAGCAGGACCCGATCGCCGACGCCGCGCGCGGCATCCTCGACGGCCACATCGTCCTCTCGCGCGACCTCGCCGAGGCCGGCCACTATCCGGCGATCGACATCGAGCGCTCGGTGTCGCGGGTGATGACCAACGTCGCAGCGCCCGCCCACCTCGAGGCGGCGCGGCG
>JAYSLR010000554.1:0-5435 GCA_043725365.1 Rhizobacter sp.
GCGCAGTGAGCGCAGCGAACGCAGCGAGTTCGGCGACGCGACCCCGGACCGAGCAGCGCAGTGCAGTCGCAGCGAAGCTGCGACCGCCACAGCATGAGCCCGCGCCGGGTACCGCCTGCCGCGACGCGCTGACACCTCGAAGGGGCACCCAACCACGAACGGCAGCAACGGGCCGCAAGCCGTCGGGCCGCGAACAAATGAGCGTTGCGGTTTCATCCCGCCGCGCCTACTCGGTGAAGACGCGCACCATGCCGCGCACGGTGACGAGGTGGCCGGGATTGCTGGTCTCGTTGAGCACGCCGCTCATGCGCCGCAGCAGGCGCGGGCTCTTGTTGGCGCGCCAGATCAGCAGGTCGCTGAGCCAGGGGTGGCGGTTCACCAGGTTGGCGCGCTGGTACAGGTCGAAGCGCGGCTTCAGCGCGAGCAGCCGCGCCTCGTAGTCGGCGCGCACGCGCGCATCGGCATCCGCCTCGGCGCCCGCGGCGAGCACCGCCTCGGCGGCGTGGATGCCGGTCTCGAGCGCCTTGCCGATGCCCTCGCCGGTGAACGAATAGGTGCTGCCGGCGGCCTCGCCGACGACGAGCAGCCCCGGCCGCGTGTAGCGCGCACCCTCCAGCGTGCAGCGCAGCGGCGCGCCCTTCATCGGCCCGAGCAGCGTGCCGCCGCGCATCAGCGCGTGCGCCGGCGCGTAGACGCGCTGGAAGTCGTCCATCACCTGGCGCAGGTTCAGCTCGCGCTTCTTGAACCTGCCGTTGCTGCGCTCACCGTGGCTGTCGGCGATGCCCACACCGATGTTGAACACCCCGTCGCGGCACGGGAAGATCCAGCCGTAGCCGGGCCTGAGCGCGCGGTGCCAGACGATCTCGAGCGCGGTGATGCGCCCGACCATCGCGTCGTTCCTCACGTAGCCGCGCAGCGCCACGCCGCTGGGCGTCTGTCGCAGCGACATGCCGGCCGCGAGCAGCGCCTGCGGCACCGCGCCGGTGGCCAGCAGCACCCAGCGCGCGCGGATCTCGCGCGTCGCGTCGCCATGCTGCAGCCGCGCGCCGACGACCCGCTCCTGCCCTTCGATGCCCGACTCGACCGGCGCGACGAAGCGCAGCGGCGCGAACATGCGCGCACCGGCCGCCACCGCGGCGCGGCAGACGATGTCGTCGAGCTGCTTGCGCGGCAGCACCGCGAGCTCGCCGGGCACGTCGATGCGCCCGCCGCGTGGCCCGATGCAGCCGACGAAGCCGCTGGCCCGCGCCTGCGCCATCACCGCGTCGAGCACGCCGAGCTTGCGCAGCGCATGGTGGGCGTCGGGGATCAGGCCGTCGCCGCAGACCTTGTCGCGCGGGAACGCGTGCTGGTCGACCAGCACCACGTCGAGGCCGGCACGCGCGAGCAGGATCGCCGCGGCGCTGCCGGCCGGGCCGGCGCCGACGACGAGCACGTCGCAGGCCGGAGGGAGGGCTTCGATGGCGAGGTTCATGAACGGGCGGCGGGACGCTGCGGGAGTGCGCGCCGATTCTAGGCAGGCCGCGCCGGCGCCGGCCCCATGCGCAGCGCCGCCAGCACCGCGCAGCCGGTGATCAGGCCGACCAGCACGAAGGTCTCGTGGAACGCGCGCAGCGCCGTGCCCGGCTGCACCTGCAGCCGCCACTCGAGCACGATGCCGACCAGGCTGATGCCGACCGCGCCGCCGAGCTGGCGCATGAAGTTGATCGTGCTCGCGCCCTGCGAGATGAAGGCGTCGGGCAGGCCGCGCATCGCGCCGACGTTCAGCGACGGCAGCACGAAGCCCAGCCCGATGCGCCCGATCACCGCCCACGCGACGATCCACCACAGCGAACTCGCCGGCCCGACCGTCAGCATCAGCAGGAACGACGCGGCCAGCAACGTCAGCCCGAACGCGACGATGCGGCCGAACGGCAGCCGGTCGGTCAGGCGCCCGGCGACCGGAATCGTCAGCGCCAGCACGATGCCCGCCGGCAGCAGCGCCGCGCCGGCCTGGCTCGGCGGCAGGCGCAGCGCGATCTGCATGAACACCGGCACCAGGTAGGTCGAGCCGAACAGCGCCATGCCGTAGATGAACGCGACCACCGCGCCGAGCGCGAAGTTGCGGTGGCCGAACAGGCGCAGCTCCATCAGCGGGCGCGCGCCGCGCTTCTGGTGGAACACGAAGCCGATCAGCGCGGTCGCGCTGCACGCGAGCAGCGCCCCGCCGGTGGCGGCCGCGTTGCCATGCAGCTGCACCATGCCGTTGAGCAACGCCAGCACCGCGATCGCGATCAGCAGCAGGCCGACCACGTCCAGGCGCGCGCCGTCGCGATCGGCTTGCACACCGCCCGGCGCGGTGATCGGCAGGTAGCGCCGCGCCAGCACCAGCGCGGCGAGGCAGAACGGCACGACGACGAAGAAGATCGAGCGCCAGCCCCACCACTCGACCAGCACGCCGCCGACGCTCGGTCCGATCGCCGGCGCGAGCACGACGCCGAAGCCGAAGATGCCCATCGCGCGGCCCTGCTCCGAGCGGTCGAATGCGTGCATCACGACGATCGCCGGGATCGGCTGCAGCACGCCCGCGGCCAGCCCCTCGGCGACACGCATCGCCAGCACCAGCTCGAACCAGCGGCTGCAGCCGCCGATCACGCCGCCGGTCAGCAGCAGCGTGACCACGGCAATGTAGGTGTGGCGGTAGCCGAAGCGCTGCAGCAGCCAGGGTGTGGTCAGCATCGACAGCGTCATCGCCGCCATGAACCCCGCCGACAGCCACTGCGCGCGCTCCTGGCCGAGGCCGAAGACGCGGCTCATGTCGGGCACCGCGACGTTGATGATGGTCGAGGCCATGATCGACGCCATCGTGCCGATCATCACCGTCAGCAGCACGCGCCAGCGGTAGCGCGGGCCGAAGCGCAGCGCGAGGCCGGCGCGGGAGTGCGGGTGGGGGTCGGCGTCGGGCATCGGGGAGGTGCCCCGGCGGACCAGGGCGCGCCCATTGTGCCGCGCGCGATTCAGTTCACCAGATGGAGACGCGCTCGGCCGGCGGCAGGTACATCTTGTCGCCCGGCCTGACACCGAAGCTTGCGTAGAAGCCCGGGTGGTTGCGCAGCGCGCCGGTGACGCGGAATTCGTCCGGCGCGTGCGGGTCGGACTTGATCTGCGCGAGCAGCGCATCGTCGCGCACCTTGCCGCGCCAGGCCTGCGCGAAGCCGTAGAAGAAGCGCTCGCCGCCGCTCAACCCGTCGATCACCGGCGCCGGCCTGCCGCCGAGCGAGCGCTGGTAGGCCTTCCACGCGACGCCCAAGCCCGCGTTGTCGGCGATGTTCTCGCCCAGCGTCAGCTCGCCGTTGACGTGGTAGTCGGGCGGCACCGCGACGAAGGCCGAATACTGGGCGACCAGCGCCTTCGTCTTGGCGGCGAAGTTGGCCTTGTCCGATTCGGTCCACCAGTCGCGCAGGTTGCCGTCGCCGTCGTACTGGCTGCCCTCGTCGTCGAAACCGTGGCTGATCTCGTGGCCGATGACCGCGCCGATCGCACCGTAGTTGGCGGCGTCGTCGGCGGCCGGATCGAAGTTGGGCTTCTGCAGGTAGGCGGCCGGGAACACGATCTCGTTCATCGAGGCGTCGTAGTAGGCGTTGACGGTCTGCGGGTTCATGCCCCACTCCTCGCGATCGATCGGCTTGCCCAGCTTGGCGAGATTGCGCGCGTCCTCGAAGCGGCGCGCGCGCATCACGTTGCCCACCAGGTCGTCGCGCCGGATCTCGAGCGTCGCGTAGTCGATCCAGCGCTTCGGGTAGCCGATCTTGGTGTTGAACTTCGCGAGCTTGGCCAGGGCGTGCCGGCGCGTGGCCGGGCTCATCCAGTCGAGGGTGCCGATGCTGTCGCGGTAGGCGCCGAGCAGGTTCGCGACGAGTTCGTCCATCCGGGTCTTGCTCTGTGGCGGGAAATACTTCGCGACATAGAGCTGGCCCAGGCCCTCGCCGATCGACTCGTCGACGAGCGCGACGCCGCGCTTCCAGCGCGGCCGGTTCTCGGTGGTGCCGCTGAGCACGGTGCCGGCGAACGCGAAGCGGGTGTCGACGAACTCCTTGGGCAGGAACGGCGCATAGGCGCCGAGCAGGCGCACGCGCGCATAGGCCTTCCAGGTCGCGAGCGGCGCCGTCTCGAGCAGCGCGCTCAGCCCCTTCAGATAGCTCGGCTGGCGCACCAGCACGTCGGGCGTGCGGCCGGCCAGGCCGGCGGCGGCGAGGTACGCCTTCCAGTCCAGCGCCGGCGCGAGCGCGGGCAGCTCGGCCAGCGCGATGCGGTTGTACGCCTTGACCGGGTCGCGGTTCTCGACCGCGCTCCACTGCGCGCGGGCCAGGTCGGTCTCGAGCGCGACGATGGCCTGCGCGTCGTCCGCGCCGGCCCGGGCACCGGCGCCGCCCAGCGTCAGCAGCTTCGCGAGGTAGGCGGCGTACTCGGCGCGCACCTTGGCGAACTTCGGGTCGTCGAGCTTCAGGAAGTAGTCGCGATTCGGCAGGCCCAGGCCCGACTGGACCAGGGACGGCACGTAGCGCGTCGCGTCCCGATCGTCCTGCCCGACGTACATCAGGATCGGCATGCCGACGCCCAGGCGCGCCAGCCGTGGCATCAGCGCGGCGAACTGGGCGCGGTCGGCGACCGCGTCGATCGCCGCGAGCTCGCCGGCCAGCGGCGCGAGGCCGCGCTTCTCGACCGTGGCCTCGTCCATGAAGCTGGCGTAAAGGTCACCGATCTTGCGCGCCTGCGCATCGGCGCCGGGGCGTTGTGCGTCCTCGACCAGCGCGCGCAGTTCGGCCTGGGTGGTGTCGTAGATCTGCTCGGCGGCGCCGATGTAGGCCTTGTCGGGCGGGAAGCCGGTGCGCTTCAGCCAGCCGCCGTTGGCGCTGGCGTAGAGGTCGTCCTGCGGGCGCACCGACGGGTCCATCAGGCTGCGGTCGATGCCGCTCGTCGGCGGCGGGCTGGCGGGCTGGGCAATCGCCGCGGCGGCGATCAGCGATGCCGCAAGAGCGAGGATGGAGGCACGAAGCTTCAAGGAGGTCTCCTGGCGATCGGGTGGGTCGCGCGGTCGGTGGCTCGCGCCGGATGGGCGCAGCGCGCGACTCTACCCGCGCCGCGGCGGCGCCGCGCGGGCGATGCGACAGACCGCGGATTCGCAGGGTTCGCGGGCGGAAAGGCGAACGGCGCCCGCAGGCGCCGTCGCCGTCACGATCGCCTCGCTCAGGCGCCCGACTTGACCTTCAGCCGCCAGGCGTGCAGCAGCGGCTCGGTGTAGCCGCTGGGCTGCACCAGGCCCTTGAACACCAGGTCGTGCGCGGCCTGAAACGCGGCCGATTCCTTGAAGCGGCCGGCCATCGGGCGGTACAGCGGGTCGCCGGCGTTCTGCCGGTCGACGACCTTGGCCATGCGCTTGAGCGTGGCGTTGACCT
>JAYSLR010000555.1:0-1676 GCA_043725365.1 Rhizobacter sp.
GCGCAGTGAGCGCAGCGAACGCAGCGAGTTCGGCGACGCGACCCCGGACCGAGCAGCGCAGTGCAGTCGCAGCGAAGCTGCGACCGCCACAGCATGAGCACGCGACGGGTACCGCCTGCAGCGACGCGCAGGCCTCCACCCGAAGCAGTCGCCAGGGAACGACTGCAACGGACCGCAAGCAGACCCTTGCGCTCGCGAATCGTTTCCGTGTGTCGCGGGTCGCGCCATGCGTGGTGGAGCAATCGAGATGAACCGGCACACGCATGCGGCGGCGCGGCGCTGGCTCGCCGAAGGCCGCGCCGCGGTGGTCGTCGAAGTGACCCAGGCACTGGGCTCTGCGCCGCGCGAAGCCGGCACACGGATGCTGGTGTCGGCCGGCGAGGCCGTCGGCACCGTCGGCGGCGGCCACCTCGAGCTGAAGGCGATCTCGCATGCGCGCGAGATGCTGCGCACGCGCGAACTCGCACCGCACACCGAGCACTTCGCGCTCGGCCCGGCGCTGGGCCAGTGCTGCGGCGGGGCGGTCACGCTGGCCTTCGGCGCGCTCGATGCGCCCGCGCTGGCGCGCTGGCCGGTTGCCGCGCCGCTGTTCCACCTGCAGCTCTACGGCGCCGGCCACGTCGGCCGCGCGATCGCCACGCTGCTCGCCACGCTCGATGCGAGCGTCGACTGGATCGACGAGCGCGAGGAGGAGTTTCCCGCCGTCACCACGCTCGGCACGCCCTGGCCCGAGCACATCCGCCGCCTCTGCGTCGACGCGGTGGAGGCCGAGGTGCGCCAGGCCCCGGCGGGCGCGTTCTACCTCGTGCTGACGCACGACCACGACCTGGACCTGCGCATCACCGAGGCGATCCTGAAGCGCGGCGACTTCGGCTTCCTCGGGCTGATCGGCTCGAAGACCAAGCGCCAGCGCTTCGTCCACCGCTTCGAGCAGCGCGGTGTCGACCCGATGGCGATCGCGCGCATGACCTGCCCGATCGGTGTCGAGGGCATCGCCGGCAAGGAGCCGGAACGGATCGCGGTCGCGGTGGTGGCGCAGTTGCTGCAACGCGCGGCGCCGCTACAGCGCGGCTGACCGCCCTGTGCCGAGGTTCGGATGCCTGAGCCCGCAGACCGAAAGACCGCACCGGGCTGACCCCGGCCATGCGTCGATTGCGCCCGGCAGTCGGTCCACGACCACACGCCCGGCGCAATGCCTCACGGGCAGGCTCTCAGATCGTTGCAACGCCCGACGCGCCGCAGCACGCCGCTGCCGCGCTCGAAGAACGCTTGCCGAACACGGGCCGCGCCCCGGGTTCTCTCATTCAAACAAGGTGCGCGTGGCCTGCCGACCGGCCATCACCTCGCTGAAGCGGCGGCCGCCAATGGCACCCCCATCCACGACGATGTCGGTGCCGTTGACGAATGACGATTCGTCACTGGCCAGGTAGATGGCGGCGTTGACAATGTCGTCGGGGATGCCTGCACGCGGCACCGCTTGCATCTTGCCCAGCACCGCCTTCATCTTCTCGGCACTGGCTTCAGCCGCGGCACCCTTCAGACCATAGGCCTTGCCGAAAATGCCGGTGGCAATGCCGCCCGGTGAAATCGAGTTCACGCGCACGTTGTCCTCGCCGAGTTCCATCGCCGCGCAGCGGCTCAGATGGATCAACGCCGCCTTCGCCACGCCGTAGCTG
>JAYSLR010000556.1:0-2787 GCA_043725365.1 Rhizobacter sp.
CTGGGCATCGTGACCTCGATGTTCTCGTCGGTGGTGTTCTCGCGCGGCCTCGTGAACCTCTGGTACGGCCGCCAGAAGAAGCTCAAGAGCGTGGCGATCGGCCAGGTCTGGAAGCCGCAGGCCGACGTGCCTGCGGTGAAGACCTGACCCGCGCCGACCCGCTTCACTGCACAAGGATCCCCCATGGAGTTCTTCCGAATCCGGCGCGACATCCCGTTCATGCGGCATGCGCTGGTGTTCAACATCATCTCGGCCGTCACCTTCCTCGCGGCGGTGTTCTTCCTGGCGACACGCGGGCTGCACTTCTCGATCGAGTTCACCGGCGGCATCAATCAGCAGGTGAGCTACGCGCAGACGGCCGATGTCGAGAAGATCCGCGCGCTCGTCGAGAAGCTGAACTTCGGCGAAGTGCAGGTGCAGAATTTCGGCAGTTCGCACGACGTGCTGATCCGCCTGCCCGCGAACCAGGGCACGAAGCAGACCGAGGTCGCGTCCACCGTGTTCGACACGCTGTGCAAGGCCGAGAGCGGCAGCGTCAGCGTGCGCCAGACCACCACCGACAAGGGCGAGGCGGTGAGCCGGCCGGTGTGCTCGGCCGGCACCGCCGAGCCGGTGCAGCAGCGCAGCGTCGAATACGTCGGGCCGCAGGTCGGCAGCGAACTCGCGATCAACGGTGCCTACGCGCTGGCGGCGGTCGTGATCGGCATCGTGATCTACCTGGCGATCCGCTTCGAGTGGAAGTTCGCGATCGCGGCGATCATCGCGAACCTGCACGACGTGGTCATCATCCTCGGCTTCTTCGCGTTCTTTCAGTGGGAGTTCAACCTGACGGTGCTCGCCGCGGTGCTGGCGGTGCTGGGCTACTCGGTCAACGAATCGGTCGTGATCTTCGACCGGATCCGCGAGGCGTTCCGGCGCTACCGCAAGATGAACACGCACGAGGTCATCGACCACGCGATCACCAGCACGATGAGCCGCACGATCATCACGCACGGGTGCACGCAGGCGATGGTGCTGTCGATGCTGATCTTCGGCGGACCGACGCTGCATGGCTTCGCGATCGCGCTGACGATCGGCATCCTGTTCGGCATCTATTCGTCGGTGTTCGTCGCGGCGGCGATCGCGATGTGGCTGGGCGTCAAGCGTGAGGACTTGGTCAAGGCCGGCCCGGCCAAGAGCGCCGATCCGGACGACCCGAATGCCGGGGCCGTGGTGTAGAGTCGCAGCGTAGTTTCCCCAGGACGCCTCCTTCACCCATGCCGACCCCCGCCAACCCGACGGCATTGGCCCAGCAGGCCAGGCGCGCGTACGTGGAGGGCTTGCTGGCCGGTCTGCCGACGGTGGTGCGGGCGGTCGATCAGGGGGCACGCGTGCTGCTCAGCAAGTCCGCGGAGCCCGCGGTCGCGGCGCGCCGGCGCGATGCGGTGGCCGAGTTCAGCAAGGCGGCGCCGCACTGGCTGCAGGGCATGACCTCGATGCTGCGCGGCGCACGCCAGAGCGGGTTGGTGTCGGCCACGCACCCCGGCGATCTGCCGCTGACGGCGAGCCGCCACGCCAAACTCAGTCTGGTGGACGACGACACGATCGAGCACGAGATCATCAGCTCGAAGCTCGCGCTGTCGATGATGGACCGCGCGTCCTGGGAGTTCACCGATCTGCGCTCGCGCATGAACGTTCTCGAGGCCCGCGACGAACTCGATGCCAACGACGTGCTGCGCCCGCATGTGCTGGCGCGCATCGTCAGCGCGTCGTGGCGCGCCGCCAGCCTGAGCCTGGACGCGTGGCGCGAATTGCAGGGCGTGCTGCAGGACGAGTTCGCGAACTTCGCCGAAGAGGCCTACCACGAGGCGAATCGCTTCCTGCTCGAGCGCCACGTGCTGCCCGACGTCGACCTGCGACCCTTCATCCGGCGATCGCGCGGCAGCGCGGCGGGGTTCGGTGCCGGCGCGCCCACGTCATCGACGCGCGGCGGTTTCGTGCATTCGGGCGGCGTGGCCGCGGAGCCTCGCGGCGAGGTCGGCGACGAGACGCGCATGATGACCCGCACCGGCGGCCTGGCGCGCGCTGCCGATCACGCCGAGCAGGTGCTCGGACGCCTGAACCGTCTCGTCGCGCGCCAGCTGCCCGGCTTCGGCGCGACCCAGCAGGACCGTCAGGTGGTGACCGCGCCGCGCCTGAAGGCGGCAATCAACGACGCGCAGCAGGGCATCGCTCGGCGCATCGTCGCCGCCGAGCACGCCGCCACCGTGGCCGGGCGCGTCAGCGCGCCGGCGCTGCTCGAGGAATTGAACCAGCGCAAGCAGGCGCTGAAGCAGGCCGCGAGCACGCCGGTCGAGCGCGCGACGATCGAGATCGTCGCGCTCCTCTTCCAGAGCATTCTGACCGAGGAGCGCATTCCCACCTCGGTGCGTGTCTGGTTCGCGCGCCTGCAGATGCCGGTGCTGCGCGTGGCGGTGAGCGAGCCGGATTTCTTCGCCACCGTCGACCACCCCGCGCGCCGGCTGATCGACCGGATGGGCTCGTGCGTGATGGGCTTCGACACGAACAGCCGTGCCGTCGGCGACATCCTCGAGAAGGAGATCAAGCGCGTCGTGCAGGTCGTCGAGGCCTATCCGGACACCGGTCGGCGCGTGTTCCAGACCGTGCTGGTCGAGTTCGAGAAATTCCTCGAGCACTACTTCAAGAACGAGAACGAGGCCTCGCGCAAGGCCGTCTCGCTCGCGCAGCAGGTCGAGCAGCGCGAGACGCTGGCGATCCAGTACACGATCGAGTTGCGCAAGATGCTCA
>JAYSLR010000557.1:0-6315 GCA_043725365.1 Rhizobacter sp.
GACAGACGCCGCGGGCTCGGCCCGCCGCTGTCGACCAGCGCCTGCAGCTCCACCAGCAGCGGGCGCGTGCCTTCGAGCGTGACCATCACGCAGGAGCCGGCGACGGGCTCGCTGTGGGTGGAGAGAAAGATCGCCGACGGATTGCTGACGCCCTTGAGGCCGCGCTCGGTCATCGCGAACACGCCGATTTCGTTGACGGCGCCAAAGCGGTTCTTGATGGCACGCACCAGCCTGAAGCTCGAATGCGTGTCGCCTTCGAAGTACAGCACCGTGTCGACGATGTGCTCGAGGACGCGCGGGCCCGCCAGGGCCCCTTCCTTCGTGACGTGGCCGACCAGCACGATCGTCGTGCCGCTGCTCTTCGCGATGCGCGTGAGCTGCGCCGCGCATTCGCGCACCTGCGCGACCGAGCCGGGCGCGGACGAGAGCTGCTCGCTGTACATGGTCTGGATCGAATCGATCACGCAGACCGCGGGCTGTTCGTGCTCCAGCGTCGCGGCGATCTTTTCGAGCTGGATCTCGGCCAGCACGCGCACCTGCGAGCCGCCGTTCGTGCCATTGAGCCCGAGCCGGCGCGCGCGCAGCGCGACCTGTGCGCCGCTCTCCTCGCCGGTGACGTACAGCGTCTTCAGGGTGCGCGAGAGACTGTCCAGCGCCTGCAGCAGCAGCGTCGATTTTCCGATCCCGGGGTCGCCGCCGATCAGCACCACGCCGCCGGCGACGATGCCGCCGCCGAGCACGCGGTCGAGCTCGTCGATGCCGGTGGGTTGGCGGTCGACGTCGCTGGCCTCGATCTCCGCCAGCGTCGCGACCGGCTGGTTCGCGACCAGGCCGCGCGTGCCGGCGTTGTAGCGGTTCTTCGACGCGCCTTCCTCGACGCCCTCGACCAGCGTGTTCCACGCGTTGCAGCTCGGGCACTTGCCCAGCCACTTGGCCGAGGTGCCGCCGCATTCGGTGCAGATGTAGATCGACTTGTCTTTCGCCATGGGCGGATTGTCGCGCGGGGTTGCCGCAACCATCCGGCGCGAGAATCGGGCCTGGCCAACCCGGGAGCAGCCCATGACCCGCCGACTGATCAGTTCCGGATCCAGCTTCGAAGCCGAGATCGGCTACTCGCGCGCCGTCGTCGACGGCGACTGGATCTTCGTCTCGGGCACGACCGGCTTCGACTACGCCTCGATGACGATCGCCGACGACCTGGTCGCGCAGACCGAGCAGTGCCTGCAGAACATCGCGGCCGCGCTCGCCCAGGCCGACGCCGGCCTGGACGACGTGGTGCGCGTGACCTA
This sequence comes from Rhizobacter sp., assembly GCA_043725365.1. Taxonomy (GTDB): domain Bacteria; phylum Pseudomonadota; class Gammaproteobacteria; order Burkholderiales; family Burkholderiaceae_C; genus LMDS01. Next base: position 1,290 of record JAYSLR010000557.1, read on the forward strand.
CGTGCTGCCGCCCGGCAACGACTTCAGCGCCTGCTGGCCGACGCTGCGCCGCTGGTTCGGCGAGGTGCGCCCGGCCGCGATGATGATCAGCGCCGGCCTGGCCGACCCGCGCATGCGCATCGAGATCGAGGTGACGGCGCGGCGCCGCGCCATGCCTGACGTTCCCTGATCGGGCGACGCGCCACCGCACTATCCCGATGGCGCGGCGCGCGCGCCCGCGCTAGTCTCGACGCTGCGCTTACCGGCGCAGGAGGATCGCGGATGGCGACATCGCAACGGCGCGGGCAACCCCTTCGCCTGCATGTGCCGGAGCCCAGCGGGCGGCCCGGCCAACACACGGATTTTTCGTACCTGCACCTGTCGGAGGCCGGCGCCGTGCGGTGCCCGGCCATCGACGTGGCACCGGCCGACACCGGCGACCTCGCAACCGCGCTGGTGCGCGTGCTCGCCGACGACGGCCGCGCGCTCGGACCCTGGGCCCCGAAGCTGGCGCCCGAGGTGCTGGTGCGGGGCCTGCGCGCGATGCTGAAGACGCGCATCTTCGACGCCCGCATGCTGATCGCGCAGCGCCAGAAGAAGATGTCGTTCTACATGCAGAGCCTGGGTGAGGAGGCGATCGCCTGCGCCCACGCGCTCGCGCTGAATGAGGGCGACATGTGCTTTCCGACCTACCGCCAGCAGGGCCTGCTGCTGGCGCGCGACGACGTGCCGCTGGTGCCGCTGATCTGCCAGCTGCTGTCGAACGAGCGCGACCCGCTGAAGGGCCGCCAGCTGCCGGTGATGTACTCGATGAAGCGCGCCGGCTTCTTCTCGATCAGCGGCAACCTGGCGACGCAGTTCATTCAGGCGGTGGGCTGGGCGATGGCCTCGGCGATCAAGGGCGACACCAAGATCGCGTCGGCCTGGATCGGCGACGGCGCCACCGCCGAGGCCGACTTCCACACCGCGCTGACCTTCGCCCACGTGTACCGCGCGCCGGTGATCCTGAACGTCGTCAACAACCAGTGGGCGATCTCGACCTTCCAGGCGATCGCCGGCGGCGAGGGCACGACCTTCGCCGGCCGCGGCGTGGGCTGCGGCATCGCCTCGCTGCGCGTCGACGGCAACGACTTCCTCGCGGTCCACGCGGCGTCGAGCTGGGCCGCCGAGCGCGCGCGCAGCAACCTCGGGCCGACGCTGATCGAGTGGCTCACCTACCGCGCCGGCCCGCACTCGACCTCGGACGATCCGTCGAAGTACCGGCCCGCCGACGACGCGGCGCGCTTCCCGCTCGGCGACCCGATCGCGCGCCTGAAGACGCACCTGGTCGCGCTCGGCGCGTGGTCCGATGCGCAGCACACGGCATTGCACGCCGAGCTGACGGCCGAGATCGCCGCGGCGCAGAAGGAGGCGGAAGCGTTCGGTACGCTGGCGGACGGCCACGTGCCGCCGCTCGAATCGATGTTCGAGGACGTCTACCGCGAGATGCCGGCGCACCTGCACGCGCAGCTGCGCCAGGTGCAGGCGGCCGTCGAGGCGAAGGGCTGAGCATGGCGGCCATGACGATGATCCAGGCGCTGCGCTCGGCGATGGACGTGATGCTGGAGCGCGATCCGAACGTGGTCGTGTTCGGCCAGGACGTGGGCTACTTCGGCGGCGTGTTCCGCTGCACCGAAGGGCTGCAGGCCAAGCACGGCCGCGCGCGTGTGTTCGACACGCCGATCTCGGAGGGCGGCATCGTCGGCGCGGCGGTCGGCATGGGCGCCTACGGCCTGCGGCCGGTGGCCGAGATCCAGTTCGCCGACTACTTCTACCCGGCCTCGGACCAGATCGTCTCCGAGGCGGCGCGGCTGCGCTACCGCTCGGTCGGCGACTTCACGGCGCCGATCACGATCCGCATGCCCTGCGGCGGCGGCATCTACGGCGGCCAGACCCACAGCCAGAGCCCGGAGGCGCTGTTCACGCACGTCTGCGGGCTGCGCACCGTGATGCCGTCGAACCCGTACGACGCGAAGGGCCTGCTGATCTCGGCGATCGAGTGCGACGACCCGGTGATCTTTCTCGAACCGAAGCGCCTGTACAACGGGCCCTTCGACGGCCACCACGACCGCCCGGTCGTGCCCTGGTCGCAGCACCGGCTGGCCGAGGTGCCCGAGGGCCACTACCGCGTGCCGCTCGAATCGGCGGCGGTGTTCCGCGCCGGGCAGGCGCTGACGGTGCTGACCTACGGCACGATGGTGTTCGTCAGCGAGGCCGCCGCGAACGAGACCGGCGTCGACGCCGAGATCATCGACCTGCGCAGCCTGTGGCCGCTGGACCTGCCCGCGATCGTCAACTCGGTCAAGAAGACCGGGCGCTGCGTGATCGTGCACGAGGCCACGCGCACCAGCGGCTTCGGCGCCGAACTCGCGGCGCTGGTGCAGGAGCACTGCTTCTACCACCTCGAGGCGCCGATCGAGCGCGTGACCGGCTGGGACACGCCGTACCCGCATGCGCTCGAGTGGGCCTATTTCCCCGGCCCGGCGCGCGTCGCCGCCGCGCTGCTGCGCGCGATGGAGGCGTGATGAGCATGCACGTGATCAAGATGCCCGACATCGGCGAAGGCATCGCCGAGGTCGAGCTCGTCGCCTGGCGCGTGCAGCCGGGCGATGCGGTGGCCGAGGACCAGATCCTGGCCGACGTGATGACCGACAAGGCGACGGTCGAGATCCCGTCGCCGGTGGTCGGCACGGTGCGGGCGCTGGGCGGCGAGGTCGGGCAGGTGCTGGCGGTCGGGGCGGAGCTGATCCGCATCGAGACCGCCGACGCGCCGGCCGCGGTGGCACGGGAAGAGCCTGCGATGGCGCCCGTGCCGCCGCCCACCGCCGCAACGCGCGCTGCGGCGCCGGTCCCGGCCGCGTCGGTTGTTGCCGGCGATCGCCCGATCGCCTCGCCGGCGCTGCGCCGGCGTGCCTGGGAGCTCGGCATCGACTTGCGCGCGGTGGCCGGCAGCGGCCTGGGCGGGCGCATCATGCAGGCCGATCTCGACGCCCACGCGGCGCACCCGACGCTCACCACCGTGCCTGCCGCGCCGCGCACTGACGCAGCAGACGCGCCGCCGGTTCGTGCGCGTGCCGACGAGCAGATCCGCATCACGGGGCTGCGCCGCCGCATCGCGCAGAAGATGCAGGAGTCCAAGCGCCGCATCCCGCACTACACCTACGTCGAGGAGGTCGACGTCACCGAGCTCGAGGCGCTGCGCGCGCGCCTGAACGAGCAGCGTGGCGCCACCCGCGGGCGGTTGACGCTGCTGCCGCTGCTGGTGCGCGCGATCGTGCTCGGCGTGCGCGAGTTTCCGCAGATCAACGCGCGCTTCGACGACGAGACCGGCGTGGTCACGCGCGTCGCGGCGGTCCACCTCGGCATTGCGACCCAGACCGGCGCCGGCCTGATGGTGCCGGTGCTGCGCGACGCCGACACCCGCGACCTGTGGGCGAATGCCGCCGAGATCGGCCGCCTGGCCGAGGCCGCGCGTTCCGGCAAGGCGCTGCGCGACGAACTGACCGGCTCGACGATCACGCTGACCAGCCTGGGGGCGCTCGGCGGCATCGTCTCGACGCCGGTGATCAACCACCCCGAGGTCGCGATCGTCGGCGTCAACCGCATCGTCGCGCGCCCGGTGATCCGCGACGGCGCGATCGTCGCGCGGCAGATGATGAACCTGTCGTCGTCCTTCGATCACCGCGTCGTCGACGGCCAGCACGCGGCGCAGTTCGTGCAGGCGCTGCGCGCGGCGCTCGAGTGCCCGGCGCTGCTGTTCGTCGAGTGAGAGGCTGAGAGGCCATCGGGGTCGCGGCGCCGCGGTCATTCGTTGACGTGATCATCGGCGCGATCGCGCGCGCGCCCCGAAGCCGAGAAAAGCGGCACGGCGGACGAGGTTCTCGGCGCGTCGGCCCCGCGCCCCGGTCCTTAAAATGACGGCATGAACCATCGGCTCCACCTTCCGCGCCGTCCGCGGCCGGCCGCCGCACGCGGGCTCGCTGCATTGCTGCTCGCCGCGGCCGCGGTGCATGCGCCGGCGCTGACGCCGGTGCCGACCGATGCGCAGGCCCAGAAGGCGCATGCGCAGGGCTCCTGCGGATCGCTCGGTCCGGGCACCGGGCTGGGCCCGGACGGCCGCGGCTGGGTCGTCTCGATGCTGCCGGGGCGCCACGAGTTCCGCATGGTCGGCGGCGGCAAGGTGGGCGTGACGGTGCTGAAGCAGACCGCTGTCGATTTCGATGCCGGCCGGCCGTACTACATCACGGTCGAGGGCGCGCCGCCCGACGGCCACCTGCAATGGAAGGTGCCGGGGTCGGACTGGGGCCCGGTGTCCAAACTCTTCCTGTACCCGCCCTCCGGCAGCATCTACAAGAAGCCGGGCTGAGTCGGCGCAGGCCGTCGCACGGCCGCGCTCAGCCGTCCGAGACCCGCCCGCGACCGGCCTTGACCTGCGCGCGCTGGCTCTTGCCTTCGAGGCGTCGCTGCTTCGAGCCGTAGGTCGGCTTGGTCGGGCGGCGCGGCTTCGGCGGTGTCGCGACCGCGTCGACCAATGCCTGCAGCCGCTGCAGCGCGTCGGCGCGGTTCATGTCCTGGCTGCGGCTGGTCTGTGCCTTGATCACGACCACGCCCTCGCCGGTGATGCGCTGGTCGTTCAGCGCGAGCAGCCGTTCCTTGATCTCGTCGGGCAACGACGACGCGCGGATGTCGAAGCGCAGGTGCACCGCGCTCGAAACCTTGTTGACGTTCTGCCCGCCCGCGCCCTGCGCGCGGATCGCACTGAACTCGACCTCGTGCTCGGCGACCGTGGGCATCGGCGGCGGGTCGGTTCACGCGACGGCGCGTGTCGGCACGCGCGGCGCAAGCGCGCACATCAGCTCGTAGCCGACCGTGCCGGCGGCCTGCGCGATCTCGTCGATCGCGAGCACCGCGCCGCCCGGGCTGGTGCCCCACAGCGTCGCGACGCTGCCCGGCCGCGCGTCGGGCGCGGGCGTCAGGTCGATCGTGATCATGTCCATCGAGACGCGGC
>JAYSLR010000558.1:0-5329 GCA_043725365.1 Rhizobacter sp.
CTCCCAATTTCAGCTATGACAATCTGATCGCCCACCCGACCCTCGCACCGAGAACGGCGATGTGGCTATTCGCGGCGTTCTTCCTCGCGTTCGCGGTCAAGGTGCCGATGTGGCCGGTGCACACCTGGCTGCCTGACGCGCACGTCGAGGCGCCCACCGGCGGCTCGGTCGTGCTGGCGGCGATCATGCTGAAGCTGGGCTGCTACGGCTTCCTGCGCTTCTCGCTGCCGATCACGCCCGACGCCGCGCACCACTGGGCGAACTTCATGATCGCACTGTCGCTGATCGCGGTCGTCTACATCGGCTTCGTCGCGCTCGTGCAGCAGGACATGAAGAAGCTCGTCGCGTACTCGTCGATCGCGCACATGGGCTTCGTGACGCTCGGCTTCTTCATCTTCAACGAGCTCGGCATGTCGGGCGGGATCGTGCAGATGATCTCGCACGGCTTCGTCTCGGGCGCGATGTTCCTGTGCATCGGTGTGCTCTACGACCGGGTGCACTCGCGCGAGATCGCGGCCTACGGTGGCGTCGCCAACACGATGCCGAAGTTCGCCGCGTTCGCGGTGCTGTTCGCGATGGCCAACTGCGGGCTGCCGGGCACGGCCGGGTTCGTCGGCGAGTGGATGGTGATCCTCGGCGCCGTCAAGACCAACTTCTGGCTCGGCCTGATCGCCGCGACGACGCTGATCTTCGGTGCGGCCTACACGCTGTGGATGGTCAAGCGCGTCTATTTCGGCGCGGTCGCCAACAACGATGTGCGTGCCCTGACGGACATCGGCGCGCGCGAGTTCGGGATGCTGGCGCTGCTCGCCGCCGCCGTGCTCGCGATGGGCCTGTACCCGAAACCGTTCACCGACGCGATGCACGTCTCGGTGGACAACCTGCTGAAGCAGGTCGCGGTCAGCAAGCTGCCGGCGCTTTGAACCAATCTGCCCTGAACACGGCCGTGAATCACCCATGAATCAGATGAACTGGCCCGCCGTCTACCCCGAGATCCTGCTGCTCGCGTGCGCCCTGCTGGTCGCGATGGTCGACCTGTGGGTCGCGCACCCCAGGCGGCTGCCGACCTACCTGCTGACCCAGGCCTCGCTCGCGGTCGTCGCGCTGCTGCACCTGCATGCCTTCAACGACGGCGAGACCGTCTACGCGATGCAGCGCATGGTCGTCGCCGACCCGATGGGTCACCTGCTCGGCTTCTTCGCGACCGTCGCGGTGATGGTGTCGCTGGTCTACGCGCAGCCCTACGTGGCCGAGCGCGACATGCTCAAGGGCGAGTTGTTCACGCTCAGCATGTTCTCGCTGCTGGGCATCGGCGTGATGCTGTCGGCGAAAAACTTCCTGGTGGTCTACCTCGGCCTGGAGCTGATGTCGCTGAGCCTGTACGCGCTGGTCGCGATGCGCCGCGACCACGCCGACGCGACCGAGGCGGCGATGAAGTACTTCGTGCTGGGCGCGCTGGCGAGCGGCTTCCTGCTCTACGGCCTGTCGATGATGTACGGCGCGACCGGCTCGCTCGAGATCAGCGACGTCTTCAAGGCCATCGGCACCGGCCGGATCAACAAGGCGGTGATGATCCTGGGCGTCGTGTTCATCGTCGCCGGCCTGGGTTTCAAGCTCGGCGCCGTGCCGTTCCACATGTGGGTCCCCGACGTCTACCAGGGTGCTCCCACCGCGGTCACGCTGCTGCTGGGCGGCGCGCCGAAGCTCGCGGCCTTCGCGATCACGATCCGCCTGCTGGTCGAGGGCATGCTCGGTCTGGCCGGCGACTGGCAGCAGATGCTGGTGGTGCTGTCGGTCGGCTCGATGCTGCTCGGCAACGTCGTCGCGATCGCCCAGACCAACCTGAAGCGCATGCTGGCGTATTCGAGCATCGCGCAGATGGGTTTCATGCTGCTCGGCCTGTGCTCGGGCGTGGTCTACAACAACACGATCTCGGCCGGCAACTCGTACGCGTCGTCGATGTTCTACATCGTCACCTACGTGCTGACGACACTGGGCAGCTTCGGCATGATCATGCTGCTGTCACGCCAGGGCTTCGAGGCCGAGGAGATCGCCGATCTCGCCGGCCTGGCCAAGCGCAGCCCGTGGTTCGCGCTGGTGATGACGATCTTCATGCTCTCGCTCGCCGGCCTGCCGCCGACGGTGGGTTTCTACGCCAAGCTTTCGGTGCTGCAGTCGCTGGTCTCGACCAACGTGACCGGCTATGTCTACCTCGCGGTCGCGGCGGTCGTGCTGTCGCTGGTCGGCGCGTACTACTACCTGCGGGTGATCAAGGTCATGTACTTCGACGAGCCGGCCGACACCCGGCCCATCGTCAGCACCGGCAGCGTGCGCGCGGTGATGTCGTTGAACGGCGTCGCGGTGCTGGCGTTCGGCATCCTGCCCGGCGGCCTGATGACGCTGTGCGCGACGGCGATCGTCCGGGCGCTCGCGACCTGAGCGGCGCCGGATGACGCGGAAACCAATTCGCTGATGGATTCGTCGGCGGCCATCTGGCTGGTGCTGCTGATCGCGGTCGTCGCCGCGAACCTGCCGTTCGTCAACGAGCGGCTGTTCGTCATCGGCCCGGGTCGCGTGCGCAAGTCGATCGGCTGGCGACTGCTCGAGCTGGTGCTGCTGTGGGGCATCACGCTGGCGATCGGCTTCTCGCTCGAGGCGCGCCTGGGCCAGATCCAGCCGCAGGGCTGGGAGTTCTACGCCGCGCTCGGCTTCTGCTTCCTGACCTTCGCGTTTCCGGGCTTTGTCTGGCGCTACCTGAGGCGCCGCCATTGAAGAAGGCGCCGGTGCCCGCCGACGCGCACCTGCGCGAGCAAACGGTCGCCTCGCGGCGGATCTACCTCGGCAGCTTTCTCGATGTGCGCCACGACGAGGTGCGCCTGCCCGACGGCGACCTGGCGCAACGCGAGTACATCGTCCACCCGGGGGCGGTGATGGTCGTGCCGCTGCTCGACGACGGGCGCCTCGGCGTCGAACGCCAGTGGCGTCACCCGCTGGCGCGCGTGATGCTCGAGTTCCCGGCCGGCAAGCTGGAGCGCGGCGAACCGCCGCTGCAGTGCGCGATCCGCGAACTGATCGAGGAGACCGGCTACCGCGCCGCCGAATGGGCGCGCGCCGGCCTGCTGCACAACGCGATCGCGTATTCGAACGAGGGCATCGAGGTCTGGTTCGCGCGCGGCCTCGTGCTCGGCGAGCGGCACCTCGATGCCGGCGAGTTCCTCGACGTGACGGAGATGAGTGCCGAGCAGCTCGACGGCCTGGCACAGCGCGGCGAACTCACCGATGCGAAGACGCTGATCGGGCTGATGTGGTTGCAGAATTGGCGCGCCGGCCGCTGGCCGCTGGTCTGGCAGGTCCCGCCGTGACAGGCCTGCCGCGATAATCGCGCCATGAAGGTCCTGAACCTGCGCTGCTCGCACGATCACCGCTTCGAGGGCTGGTTCGCGTCGGACGACGACTTCGCGTCGCAAAGCGAGCGCGGCCTGATGGCGTGCCCGATCTGCGACGACAAGGCCATCGTCAGGCTGCCCAGTGCGCCGCGCCTGAACGTGTCGACCCTGCGTGGCGATGCGCTGGCGCCGCCGCCGGCGGCCGAGGTGGCGCAGGCACGCGCCCAGGGGCGGTGGCTGCGCGGCGTGCGCGACATGCTGGCCCGCACCGAGGACGTCGGCGACCGCTTCCCCGAGGAGGCGCGCCGCATCCACTATGGCGAGGCGCAGGAGCGTGGCATCCGCGGCCGGGCCACCCCCGAGGACGCCGACGCGCTGCGCGACGAAGGCATCGAGGTCGTTGCGATGGCCGTGCCCGAAGCGCTGAAGAACCCGGTGCAGTAACGCGCCGGGTGCGCCCATCACGCGGCGCGGCGCGGTGCAATCGGGTCAAGCAAGGCGAAACTCGCGTCGTCCAGCGCGCTGACCAGCGTGTCGCCGTTGCGGTCGATGCGGAAGCCCTCGCCGGGTGCGACGACGATGTCGCGCAGGTCGTTGTCGATCGTCACCCAGAGCGCGCCGCTGAGCGCTTCGATGCGCTGCCCGGCACCGTCGTGGATGCGGTGCAATTCTCCCTTGCGCAGCGTGATCGCGGCACGATGCAGGTCGGCGGTGTTCATCGAATCTCTCCTTTGGCATGAAGCGGTCGCATGCGTCGCTTCGGGGGCGGGCCCCGACTTTCGTCAGGGCTTGGAAGGAAGTCTCGGCGACCCGGGCCGGATGCTCAAACGGTATGTTCGAATGCTTCGCATGCGGTTTTAGAATCCCAAAAGGCCCCACGGAGAGCTTCGATGCGTCACTACGACCTGCCGCCGCTGGACCCGCTCGAAGCCTTCGAGGCGTCCGCCCGCCACCTGAGCTTCACGAAGGCGGGCGACGAGCTCGCGCTGACGCAGTCGGCCGTCAGCCGCCAGATCGCGGCGCTCGAGGCGCACTACGGGTTGCCGCTGTTCCGCCGCCTGCACCGCGCGCTGCGGCTCACCGAAGACGGCCAGGCGCTGTTCCAGGCCGTCGCCGAGGTGCTCGGCCGGCTGCACCAGATCGGCGGTGAACTCAAGCGCGACCGGCGCGCGAAGACCGTGGTCGTGACGACGACGCCGGGCTTCGCCGGGCTGTGGCTGATCCCGCGCCTGGCGGGCTTCACGGCGACCCGGCCCGAGGTCGACGTGCGCATCTCGGCCGGCTATGCGCTCGTCAACCTGAACCGCGACGGCTTCGATCTGGCGATCCGCTACCAGTCGCAGGACGCGATCGATGCCGGCGCCGAGTTGCTGTTCGGTGACGTGGTATTGCCGGTGTGCAGCCCGAAACTGCTGCGCGACCCGGCGCGCCCGCTGAAGACGCCCGAGGACCTGCGCCACCACGTGCTGATGTACCTCGATTCGGGCCCGGGCGCCGACATGCAGGACTGGCCGATCTGGCTGCGCGCGATGAAGCTCGAGGGCCTGAAGCCGGCCGGCGTGCTGCACTTTTCGCAGTTCGATCAGCTCATTAACGCGGCGGTCGCGGGGCAGGGCGTCGCGCTCGGCCGCAGCCCGCTGCTGAAGCAGCTGCTGCGCGAGCGCAAGCTGGTCGCGCCGTTCAGGAAGGCGGTTGCGTCGCCGCGCAGCTACTACCTGGTGCAGTCGGCCGGCGCGGCGCGCAAGCCCGAGGCGCAGGATTTCGCGGCCTGGCTGCGTGACGAGGCACGCGCCGGTTCGCTGCCCGGTTGAAGCGAAACTCACCGTTTCGAGTTGTGAGGGCGTGGCGGCTCTCGGCCCCTCTCGGTCGTTCGACGTTTGCTCCCCAAGGCTGCCTTCGCAGCTTGGAGCGGCAAAGCCGGGAGCGACCAGGCCGGCGAGGGC
>JAYSLR010000559.1:0-3013 GCA_043725365.1 Rhizobacter sp.
TCGACCACCGCCAGGTTGTGCGAGATGAACACGTAAGCGACCTGCGTCTGGTCCTGCAGGTCCATCAGCAGGTTCAACACCTGGGCCTGGATCGACACGTCGAGCGCCGACACCGGCTCGTCGAGCACGACGACCTTCGGCGCCAGCATCAGCGCGCGCGCGATCGCCACGCGCTGGCGCTGGCCGCCGGAAAACATGTGCGGGTAGCGCGCGGCGTGCTCGGGCCGCAGGCCGACGCGCGCCAGCATCGCGCGGGCCCGCTCGCGGCGCGCGGCTTTCGTCAGGTCGGTGTTGATCGCCAGCGGTTCGGCCAGCGCATGACCGATCTGCTTGCGCGGGTTCAGGCTCGCGAACGGGTTCTGGAACACCATCTGCACCTGCTGGCGCAGGCGGCGCCGAAGCGTGGCGTCGGCGTGGGTCACGTCGGCCGGCTCCGTGCCGGGCTGCGCGAGCAGCAGCGCGCCGGAGCTCGGCGCCTCGATCATCGTCAGCTGGCGCGCCAGCGTGCTCTTGCCGCAGCCCGATTCGCCGACGACCGCGAGCGTCCGGCCCGCGCACAGCGCGAACGACACGCCGTCGAGCGCGCGCACCGCGGCCTTGGGCTTCAGGAAGCCGGTCGAGACCGCGTAGTGCTTGGCGAGGGCGCGCGCCTCCAGGACGACCGCGGCTTCGCTCATGTCGCCACCTGCGTCAGCGGATAGAAGCAGCGCGCCTGCGCGCCGAGGTCGCCGTCCAGCGCCGGCCGCTCGGCAAGGCAGCGCGGCTGCACGTAGGCGCAGCGCGGTGCCAGCAGGCAGCCGCCCGGGCGGTCGAATGCGCCGGGCACGATGCCGGCCATCGAGCGCAGCCGACGCCGGCCCCGGTTGTGCTCGGGCAGCGCCGCCAGCAGCGCCTCGGTGTACGGGTGGCGCGGCGCGTCGAACAGCGCGGGCACGGGCGCGGTCTCGACGACCTGGCCGGCGTACATCACGAGCACGCGCTGCGCGACCTCGGCGACGACGCCGAGGTCGTGCGTGATCAGCACCAGCGCCATGCCGTGTTCGCGCTGCAGCTTCATCAACAACGCGAGCATCTGCGCCTGGATCGTCACGTCGAGCGCGGTCGTCGGTTCGTCGGCGATCAGCAGGCGCGGCTGGCAGGCGATCGCCATCGCGACCATCACGCGCTGGCTCATGCCGCCCGACAGCTGGTGCGGGTACGCCGACAGGCGCCGCTCGGCGTCCGGGATCTCGACCTGCTTCAGCAGTTCCAGCGCCCGTGCCCGCAGCGCCCGGCGCGAGCCGCCTGCGTGGATGCGCAGCGTCTCGACGAGCTGGAACTCGACCGTGAAGCACGGGTTCAGGCTCGCCATCGGGTCCTGGAAGATCATCGCGATGTCCTTGCCGAGCAGGCCGCGACGCGCCTTCAGCGGCATCGCGAGCAGGTCGTGGCCTTCGAACATCAGGCGCTGCGCGTGCACGCGGCCGGGCTCGTCGATCAGCCCCATCAGCGCGAGCGCGGTGACGCTCTTGCCCGAGCCCGATTCGCCGACGATGCCCACGATCTCCCCGGCATCGACATGCAAGGTGACGTTGTCGACCGCGCGAAACGCGCCGAATCCGACGCCGAGGTCGCTGACTTCGAGCAAGGCCATCGCGTTACCGTTTCAGGCGCGGGTCGAGCGCATCGCGCAGCCCGTCGCCCATCAGGTTGAAGGCCAGCACCGAGATCAGGATGGCCAGCCCCGGCAGCGTCACGACCCACCAGGCGCTCTGGATGAACTCGAGCGCGCTCGCCAGCATCGAGCCCCACTCGGGCGTCGGCGGCTGTGCGCCCAGGCCGAGGAAGCCGAGCGCCGCGGCGTCGAGGATCGCGCTCGAGAAGCCGAGCGTGGCCTGCACGATCAGCGGCGCGGCGCAGTTCGGCAGCACGGTGTCGAACATCAGCCGCAGCGTGCCGGCGCCCGCGATGCGCGAGGCGCTGACGTAGTCCTTGCCCATCTCGCCGATGACCGAGGCGCGCGTCAGCCGCACGAAGTGCGGCAGCATCACGATCGCGATCGCGATCATCGCGTTGTTGAAGCCGGGCCCGAGGATCGCGACGACCGCGACCGCCAGCAGCAGGCTGGGCAGCGCGAGCATGATGTCCATCAGCCGCATGATCGTGAACTCGACGGCGCCGCGAAAGAAGCCCGCGAGCAGCCCCAGCAGCACGCCGCCGCTGAGCGACAGCACCACCGACACGAGCCCGATCAGCAGCGACAGCCGCGTGCCGTGGATCAGCCGCGACAGCAGGTCGCGCCCGACCGGATCGGTGCCGAGCAGGAACACATGGCCGCCGATCGGCTGCAGCGACGGCGGCTTCAGCACCGCGTCGGTGAACTGTTCCTTCGGCGAGTACGGCGCGATCAGGTCGGCCAGCAGCGCGCACAGCACCAGCGCGACGATCACCGCCAGGCCGAGCATCGCGCCGCGGTTGCGGCGGAAGTCGCGCCACAGCTCGGCAAGCGGCGATGGGGGTCGTTGTTCGATGACGGCGCTCATGTCAGCGGCTCCACCGCACGCGACGCAACCCGGGGACATGTGCAACGCTTCGCAGGCGCAGTGGCCGGTTGTCGGCCCGTTGCGGTCACTTGCGACCAGATTCTCTGCAGGCGGCGGCGCGGGATCGGGCGGGCGGGGCATGCTGCTGCGCTCATGTCCCCCGGAGCCGGCCTTCGGCCAGCTCCTCCTCCTTGACTTCGCTCCGCAGCACGCCCCACCCGCCCGATCTCGTCCACCGTGCCGCTCGATGACGGTCGCAGAACACCACGGTGTGTCGCCGCGGGAGTCGGGTGGACAACGCAGCGAAGTAAAGGAGGAGGGACGGGCGCAGCCCGTTCCGGGGGACATGAGCGGAGTTGTACCCGGCTCCTGCGGCTCGCGCCGACCGTCATAGCGCGCACGCTCGCTTGCGAACGACCGCACCGGGCCGCAAGCCGACACTCCGCGCCCCAACCCATCGGTTCTCGTGCGTTTCATCCTAGTGATGCCGG
>JAYSLR010000560.1:0-3158 GCA_043725365.1 Rhizobacter sp.
CGCCACCGAGCTGGCGCGCACGCTCGATCTCGATGCCGGCTACCTGAGCCGCCTGCTGAGCGGCTTCAAGGCGCGCGGGCTGATCAAGAGCGCGCGCTCGAAGGACGACGCTCGCCACCAGCACCTGAGCCTCACCGCGGCGGGCAAGCGCGCATTCGCGCCGCTCGACGCGCGCTCGCAGGCCGACGTGAGCGCCCTGCTCGCCCCGCTCGACGAGGCGCAACAGCAGGAGCTGCTCGCGTCGATGGCCACCGTCGAGCGCCTGCTCGGCAGCGAACCCGCGCCGCGCGGCGCGGCGTACCTGCTGCGCCCGCACCGCCCCGGCGACATCGGCTGGGTGATCGCCCGCCACGGCGCGCTCTATGCGCAGGAGTACGGCTGGGACATGGGCTTCGAGGCACTGGTCGCGCGCATCGCCGCCGACTTCATCGAGCGCTTCGACCCGGCGCGCGAGCACTGCTGGATCGCCGAGCGCGACGGCGCCAGCATCGGCAGCGTGTTCCTGGTGCAGGCTCGCGACGAGACCACGCACGCCGCGATCGAGGGCAGCGCGCAGCTGCGCATGCTGCTGGTCGAGCCCTCGGCGCGCGGCCTCGGCCTGGGCGTGCGGCTGGTCGATGAATGCACGCAGTTCGCGCGCCGCGCCGGCTACCGCAGGATCGTGCTGTGGACCAACCGCAACCTGCTCGCAGCGCGCGGCATCTACCGACAGGCCGGCTACGTGCTCACGCACAGCGAGCCGCACCACAGCTTCGGCCACGACCTGGTCGGCGAGACCTGGGAACTGCCCCTGTGATCTGCCCGTGCCGATCGACCACCGACGCCCTGCCCTACGACGCCTGCTGCGGTCGTTACCACGCCGGACCGCTGCACCTGCAGGCGCCCACGGCCGAGGCGTTGATGCGCTCGCGCTACAGCGCATTCGTCCAGGACCGGCTCGACTACCTGCTGGCCACCTGGCACCCGAGCCATCGCCCGGCACGGCTCGATCCGAACCCACCGGGGTTGACGTGGCTGGGGCTCGAGCTGCGCCGCCATGCCGTGCTCGACGCCGACCACGCGACGGTCGAGTTCGTGGCCCGCAGCAAGCTCGCCGGCCGCGCCGAGCGGCTGCACGAGCTCAGCCGCTTCGTGCGCGAGGGCGGGCGCTGGTTCTACCTGGACGGCGTCGCACGCTGACCTGCGGGTTCAGGCGAATTCCTGGCGCACGCCGGCCGACATCAGGCGCCGGATGATCCAGCCCAGCAGCAGGCAGCCGAGCAGCGTCATCAGCACCGCCATCACGCGCGCGGCGGTGACGAAGCCACCGAACACCCCGAGCACCTGCTGCGGGATCGGGGCGCTGTTCAGCGTGCTGCTGACCACCGACTGCACCACCTCCTGCTGCAGCCACAGGCCGAGCAGGTTCGCGACGATCGCCACCACCAGCAGGCCGATGAAGGTGCGGCGCGCCCAGTCCAGACGCAACAGCAGCCCGATCGCCGACGCCAGCGTGGCCAGCGACATCACGAGACCCGTGCCCACGACCCAGGGCAGGTAGCCCACCAGCAAGCCGGTCAGCAAGGGCAGCGGCGCGCGGTCGGTGGCGACCTGCAGCCCCGGCATCAGCGACGCGACGGCCGCGTTCTGGACCAGCGCCGAGGCACTCGCCAGTGCCGCCAGGACGATGAACACCCAGGCGATGGCGGTGACGAACAGCGAGCGGGCTCCAACGTTGTAGGTTTGCGGCATGACGGATCCTCGAAGCAATGGGCCCAGAAACCCATGCCGCGATTTTCAGCCGCGCTGTGTGACAACACACCCCTTGCCTGGGGGTCGCCCCCACGTTCTTGGGGCTCGATGTGCGATGTTTGCCACAGTGTGGTGTGAGCGGATGCGATCGGCGCATCGACACCGCGTCAGCCAAAGCGCACCGCGTGGATCGGCGGCAGGCTCGTCGGCACCGACGTCCAGCAGTCGCCGCCGTCGTCGCTCGCCCACAGGTTGCCGGTGGTGCTGCCCATCAGCAGCCGGCGGCCGGTCTCATCGACGGCCAGGCCGTGGCGGTAGACGAGGTCGTAGCAGTCGCGCTGCGGCAGCCCGGCACGCAGCGCCTCGAAGCTGCGCCCGCCGTCGCGCGTGCGGTTGACCGCCAGCGCCGCGCCGACCGGCACGCGCTGCTGGTCCGCGACGCCGGGCACGAACCACGCCGTGTCGGCCTGCTCGGGGTGCACCACGACGGCGAAACCGAAGCTCGAGCCGGGCGCGCCCGTGACCTCCTGCCACGAGTGCGCGTTGTCGGCGGAGCGCCAGATGCCGCCATGGTGCTGGCACCAGAGCACGTCCGGTTGCGACAGGCTGCGCACGATGCGGTGCGGATCCTGCGTGTTGGGGTTCTCGGCCAGATCGGGCGGCATGTAGCCGGCGCGCATGCCCTGGGCCTGCACCTGCCAGCTCGCACCGTCGTCGCGGCTGACCCAGGCCCCGCCGCAGCTGATGCCCACCAGCAGTTCCTCGGCGCGGGTCGGGTGCGGGCAGATCGAGTGGATGCCGGGCACGTCGTAGCCGCCGCCGAACCACTCGGCGCGGCCGGGCTGGTTCCAGAGCGACTCGACCAGTTGCCACGATTCGCCGCCGTCGCGCGAACGGAACAGGCCGCCGGGCAGCGTGCCGGCCCAGAGCGTGTCGCGGGCCGCGCCGATACCGGCCTCCAGCGCCCAGATCTGCACCAGCTTCCAGGCCACGCCGGCAACCGGCTCGCCCTCGGGCTGCGGCGGGTAGACCGGCGCCGCCACCTCGTGCCAGGTCGCGCCGGCGTCGTCGGACGCATGCAGCTTGACGCCGAAGTGGCCGAGGTTGAGCGCCGCGAGCATCCGCCCCGAGGCCTGCGGCGGCAGCACCATCGAGACCGGCTCGCCGAGGAAGCTGACGCGCTCGATCGCCCAGCCGCTCGCGCGCCCGCGCAACTCGAACAAGCCCTTGCGGGTCGCGACCCAGGCACGTGGTTCCATGTCGATGGTCTCCGGTGAAGATTCATCCGCCCGACAGGGCCTGCATCACGTGCACCCGGCTGTCGGGCGCGAGTGCGTCGGCCAGCCCCATGCGATCGGTGCTGCGACGGCCGTCGATGAAGGCCACGACGTTGCCGCGCAGGTGGCCCTGGTCGTCGAGCACGTAGC
>JAYSLR010000561.1:0-5310 GCA_043725365.1 Rhizobacter sp.
CAGGTCGATCAGCAGCATCACGCCCACGCCCTGCCAGCTGAAGCGGCTGTACAGGTTGCGCTCGAGCCAGTCGTCGGGCGTGTTGTGGCCGAACTTGGCGAGCGTCTCCTGGTTCTTGGCCTCGAAGCGGTACATCTCGCTGCCGGTCAGCAGCACCGCCTTGATGCCGCGCGTCTGCGGGCTGTGCGGGTCGTCCTCGGTTTCGCACTTCGCGTGGTGCTTGCGGTGGATCGCGACCCACTCCTTGGTCACCATGCCGGTCGTCAGCCAGAGCCAGAGCCGGAAGAAGTGCGAAGGAATCGCGTGCAGTTCGAGCGCGCGGTGCGCCTGAGCGCGGTGCAGGAAGATCGTCACCGACGCGATCGTGATGTGCGTGACCACCAGCGCGAACAGCAGCACTTCCCACCATGCCGCGCCGAGCAGGCCATTGGCCAGCCAGTTGATCAGCGCATCCCAAACAAGCATCAACGAATCCATTTGTACCTTTGCCCTGCCAGAAAAGCAGTTGCGGGATTGTAAAGGACGCCCCCGGCCAATCCCCTGGGATTTGCCGGGTATCCAGGTCCCTGTTTGGCCTATGTCAAGGCGGTCACCGGAAACTCAACGGCGTTCCCACACCGCCGCGAAAAATCCGTCGGTGCCGTGCAGATGCGGCCACAGTCGCAGGTAGTCGCCTCGGACCAGGCTCTCGGCCTGCCCGACGTGCGCCTTGACCAGCACGTCGAGCGCTGGCAGGACCTTGAAATCGCGCTCGCGCTCGGCGCCGAAAGCCTGCGCGATCTCCTCGTTCTCGGCATCGAGCAGGCTGCAGGTCGCGTAGACGAGGCGGCCACCGGGCTTGACCAGGCGCGCGGCGCTCGCCAGGATCGCCGCCTGCTTGACGCGCAACTCCTCCACCGACTGCGGCGTCTGGCGCCATTTCAGGTCCGGATTGCGGCGCAGCGTGCCCAGCCCCGAGCACGGCGCATCAACGAGCACGCGGTCGAGCTTGCCGGCCAGGCGCTTGATGCGCTCGTCGCGCTCGTGGGCGATCTGCACCGGGTAGACGTTCGACAGCCCGCTGCGCGCCAGCCGCGGCTTCAGCGACGCAAGCCGGTGCCCCGAGGTGTCGAACGCATAGAGCCGCCCGGTGTTGCGCATCTCGGCGCCGAGCGCGAGCGTCTTGCCGCCGGCACCGGCGCAGAAGTCGGCGACCATCTCGCCGCGCCTGGCACCGACCATCAGGGCGAGCAGCTGGCTGCCTTCATCCTGCACCTCGACATCGCCGCGCATGAACACGTCGAGCTTGTGCAGTGCCGGCTTGCTGTTGATGCGAAGTCCGAGCGGCGAGTACGGTGTCGGCAGGGCCTCGATGTTCTCGGCCCTGAACGCGGCCTGCACGTCGTCGCGCTTGGCCTTGAAGGTGTTGACGCGCAGGTCCAGCCCGGCAGCCTGGTTCATCGCCTCGACCAGCGGCCAGAAGGCGTCGCCCATCGCGGTCTGCAGCCGCTCGGCCAGCCACTCCGGCAGGTTGTGGCGCAGCTTGTCGGGCAGCGCGCTGCGGTCGACGGTGCCGACCTGTGCCAGCCACTGCTGCTCGGTCTCGCTCAGCGCTGCACGCAGAAAGCCCTCGTTGCCCTGCCACGCCAGCACCGCGAGGCGCCGCTCCATCTCGCCCTTGCCCGACTGCGCCAGGTGCTGGTACAGCAGCCGCTCGCGCAGCACGGCATAGGTCGTCTCGGCCAGCGTGTGGCGCTCGCGGCTGCCCAGCGTGCGGTGCTGGCGGAAGAAGTCGGACACCACGCCGTCGGCCGGGTGCTTCAGCTGCAGGACCTGGTGGATCAGTTCGGTGGCGAGTTCGAGCAGGGCGTTCGGGTGCATCGGCGGATTATCCTTGGCCCATGTCCGACGCCCTCCCCGACGGCGGCGCCCTGCCCGCCCTGCCCGCCACGCCGCTCGGGCGCTACCGCCACTACAAGGGCGGCGAGTACGAGGTCGTCGGCGTTGCACGCCACAGCGAGACGCTCGAGCCGCTGGTGGTCTACCGGCCGCTCTGCAACGCCAGCGGCTGGTGGGTGCGGCCGCACGCGATGTTCTTCGGATCGGTCACGATCGCCGGTCGGGCGCAGCCGCGCTTCAGCCGGATCGAGACCGCATGAGCGGCTTCGTTGCCCACGTCAGCGCGCGCCCGCGGCTGCTGATCGCGGCGGTCGTCGGCCTGCTGGCGGCAGTGCTGGTGCCCGGCATCGATCACGCGGTGACACGCTCGCTGCTGGGCTGGAACGTCGGCGTCTGGCTGTACCTGGTGCTGGTCGGCGTGCTGATGCTGCGCGCCGACCATGAGCACCTGCGGCGTGCCGCGATCGCGCAATCCGAGAGTGCGGCCACGGTGCTGACACTCGTCATCGTCGCGGCCATCGCCAGCATCGTCGCGATCGTGATCGAGCTCGCGGCCGCCAAGCAGGTAACGCCTCGCGGCTGGTCGCACGTGCTGTTCGCGCTCGCGACGGTCGCCGGCTCGTGGATGCTGCTGCCGACGCTGTTCGCGATGAACTACGCGACGCTCTACTACCGCGGCGGGGACGGCTGCGGACTGCGATTCCCCGAGCCCGAGGAACCGGGCTTCCGGCCCGACTACGCGGACTTCCTGTATTTCTCGTTCACGATCGCGGTCGCCTCGCAGACCGCCGACGTCTTGATCACGAGCCGCTCGATGCGCCGCCTGGTGTTGCTGCAATCGGTGCTGTCCTTCGCCTTCAACGCCACGATCCTGGCCTTCACGATCAACATCGCGGCCAGCCTGTTCTGAGGAGATGACAACCCCTGAGCCAACGGGTACGTTGGCTCATCCCCCAGGGGATGCGCGCCGGCCGAGGGCCACGCCGTGGGCCTCTTCGTGGCCGATGGCGGCCCGGCGCTCGGCCCGAGCCCGCGCTCAGCGCAACAGTTGCGGCTCGTCTTGCGTGTGCGTGACGATGCCGTCGCGCACGCTCAGCAGGCCCTGCACCAGCCAGCGCACCGTGCGCGGATACAGCACGTGCTCGCGCTCCAGCACGCGCGCCGAAAGCCGCTCCGGCGTGTCGCCCGGCAGCACCGGCACCACGGCCTGCGCGATGATCGGCCCGAAGTCCAGCGTCGGCGTCACGAAGTGCACCGTCGCGCCGGCCAGCTTGCAGCCCGCCTCGATCGCGCGACGGTGCGTGTGCAGCCCGGTGAACGCGGGCAGCAGCGACGGGTGCACGTTGATCAGCCGGCCCGCGAAATGCTCGACGAAGGCGTCGCCGAGGATGCGCATGAAGCCGGCGAGCGCGACGACATCGGGCGCGAAGCCGTCGATCGTGCGCGCCAGCTCGGCGTCGAACGCCTCGCGCGACGCGAAGCCCTGGTGATCGACCATCGCGGTCGCGATGCCCCGCTGGCGCGCGAACTCCAGCCCGGCTGCGCCCGCGCGGTTGCTGATCACGGCCACGACGCGGGCATCCCAGCCCTCGGCGGCACAGGCCTGCACGATGGCCTGCATGTTGGAGCCGCGTCCGGAGATGAGGATGGCGATTCGCTTCACGGGCGCGCAGTGTAGCCGCCTACAATTTTGCGCATGAGCAAGCCACGGGTTGTTTCCGGAATGCGCCCGACCGGCGCGCTGCACATCGGCCACTACCACGGTGCGCTGAAGAACTGGGTGCGGCTGCAGCGCGAGCACGACTGCTATTTCTTCGTCGCCGACTGGCACGCGCTGACCACGCACTACGACGACCGCGCGGACCTGGAGCGCAACGTCTACGACATGGTGGTCGACTGGCTCGCCGCCGGCATCGAGCCCGAGCGCGCGACGCTGTTCATCCAGAGCCGCCTGCCCGAGCACGCCGAACTGTTCACCCTGCTCGCGATGGGCACGCCGCTGTCGTGGCTGGAGCGCGTGCCGACCTACAAGGAACAGATCAAGAGCCTGGCCGGCCGCGACCTCGCGACCTACGGCTTCCTCGGCTACCCGCTGCTGCAGGCGGCCGACATCCTGATCTACCAGGCCGCGTTCGTGCCGGTCGGCGAGGACCAGGCGCCGCACGTCGAGATCACGCGCGAGGTGGCGCGGCGCTTCAACCACCTCTACGGCCGCCGCAACGGCGCAGCGACGACCGTGCTGCCCGAGCCGGCGACGCTGCTGACCGAGACCAGCCGCCTGCCCGGGCTGGACGGACAGAAGATGAGCAAGAGCCTGGGCAACGACATCGCGATGCGCGAGGAACCGGCCGAGGTCGAGCGCAAGGTCCGGCGCATGCAGACCGATCCGCAACGCGTGCGCCGCAGCGACAAGGGCGATCCGCGGCACTGCCCGGTCTGGCAGTTCCACCGGGTCTATTCGGATGCCGACACGCAGGCCTGGGTCACGACGGGCTGCACGACCGCCGGCATCGGCTGCCTCGACTGCAAGCAGCCGGTGATCGATGCGATCGTCAAGGAGCAGGCGCCGTGGCGCGAGCGCGCCGAAACCTACCTTGCGAACCCGAAGCAGGTGCAGTGGATCGTCGAGGTCGGCACCGAGCAGGCGCGCGGCGTCGCGCGCCGCACGATGCGCGATGTGCGTGCAGCAATGGGCCTCGTCTATTGACGAGGCAGATGCCACGCGGCTCGGGGTTTGAAGGCAGCCTGCCCGAAGTCCGATCGGCGGGGCGGGCGAATCGTGTCCAATACGGCCTGTCGTCACTGTCGTTCCGGGATGCCGCGATGAAGGCCAGAAAGATTGCGCTCGGTCTCTTTGCCGCTCTTGCGGTGGCCGGGTTGGCCGGCTGGTTCAGTCTCGACAAGGAGACGCGCGGGCTGCTGGCGACGCTGCCGACCAACCGCGACGTGCTGTTCTGGAGTCAGCCGCAACGCGACGCGGCCTTTCGCGCGCTCGACCGGCTGCCCGTCCTGGCCAAGTCGCGGGTCGTGCCCGCCGGCGGCACCCCGATGCCGCTGCCGCCGGGGCCGCCGCTGAAGCTGGCCGTCGACGTCGATGCCTACATGGCGGGCCAGCGCAGCGCGGCCCTGCTGGTCGTGCAAGACGGCAAAGTGCGCCTGGAGCGCTACGGCCTGGGCTTCGACGGCCGCGGGCGCTGGACCAGCTTCTCGGTGGCCAAGTCCATCACGTCGACCCTGGTGGGGGCGGCGCTGCGCGACGGCTACATCCGCAGCATGGACGACAAGGTCAGCGACTACATCCCGCAGATGAAAGGCTCGGCCTACGACGACGTGAGCATCCGCCAGCTCCTGACGATGACCTCGGGGGTCCGGTGGAACGAGGACTACGCCGACCCGAACTCGGACGTCGCACGGTTCAACAACCACCAACCC
>JAYSLR010000562.1:0-2632 GCA_043725365.1 Rhizobacter sp.
CGCACCACCGCGCAGCTGCCGCAGAAGAAGGCCGAGTTCCAGTAGTCCTTGCCGCGCTGGATCACGCGGAAGAACAGCGACTGCTCGGTCCACACCGCGCGGCCGCCGGCGCCGCCGCGGTGCTGGTACGAGTCGAGGTTGTAGAAGTCCTGCGGCGTCTGCACGAACGCGACGCGCTTGTTCTCGAAGTAGCCCAGCGTCTTGGCGAGGAAGTCGCGGCGCGGCGCGTGGTCGGCGTCGAAGATCGCGATCAGCTCGCCCGCGCTGTGCTTCAGCGCGTGGTTCAGATTGCCGGCCTTGGCGTGCTGGTTGTCGCCGCGGGCGAGGTACTCGCAGCCCAGTTGCGCGGCCAGCGCGCGCATCTCGGGGCGCCGCCCGTCGTCGAGCAGCCAGGTGGTGTGCGGGTGGTCCATGCCGCGCGCGGCGAGCAGCGTCTTGCGCACCAGGTCCACCGATTCGTTGTAGGTCGGCACGAACACGTCGACCGTCACGCCCATGCGCGGCGGCGGTGCGCGCCGGACCGTGAGCCGCCAGCACATGAAGACGTGCATCAGTGCGGTCGCGAAGCCGAAGAGCTCGGCGCCGTAGATCAGGCCGGAGAAGATCAGGGCGTCCGGGTTCAGCGTGCCCAGGCGCCAGTGCAGGTACCAGACGCTGGCGGCGACGAACGCGAGCACCAGCAGGCGGCGGGGCCACTCCAGCGGCGTGTACGCGAGATGGTTTGGTTTCATCGGGGCGACCCTTGTGCGATTCGTGCTTATCGGCAACAAGGGGGTCGGCCTGAGCGTCGACGCGGCCTATCGGCGCGCCGGGGCCACGCAGTGGGTCAATTCGTGAAATGCGACCTCGGCACGGGATCAAGTCCGGATTGACGTCGACCGCGGTCGACCGCCCGCGGACGCAGCCTCAGTGCTTCGCGACCGCGAGCCAGCGGTCGAGCCGCTCGCGGTCCGCCAGCAGCTCGGCGCTGGCGCCTTCGTGCACCACCGCGCCGCGGTCCAGCACCACGGCGCGCTGCGTGATCGGCAGGATCAGCCGCGGGTTCTGCTCGACGATGATCGCGCTCATGCCCTCGTCGCGCACGACGCGCGCGATCGAGCGCAGCAGCTCCTCGACGATGATCGGCGCCAGGCCCTCGAGCGGCTCGTCCAGCAGCAGCAGCTTCGGGTTCAGCACCAGTGCGCGCGCGACTGCGAGCATCTGCTGCTCGCCGCCGGAGAGCTGGTTGCCCATGTTCGACTTGCGCTCGGCCAGCCGCGGGAACATCTCGTAGACCCGGGCGACCGTCCACGGCCCTGGCCGCGCGACCGCGCTCAGGTTCTCGTGCACCGTCAGCGACTTGAAGATGTTGCGCTCCTGCGGCACCCAGCCGATGCCGGCGGCGGCGCGCTGGTGCGGCGCCAGCGCCGTGAGGTCGCGGCCCGCGAGCACGATGCGGCCCGCATGGCGGCGCGTCACGCCGACCAGCGTGTTCAGCAGCGTCGTCTTGCCGGTGCCGTTGCGGCCGAGCAGCGCGAGCGAGCGGCCTTCGTCGAGCGCGAGGCTGACGCCCTGCACGACGACGGCCTCGCCGTAGCCGGAGCGCAGCCCCTCGACACGCAGCAGCTCAGCCACGGGCCGCCTCCCCTTCGCCGAGGTACACCGCCTTGACGCGCGGGTCGTTCGCGATGCTGTCGACATCGCCCTCGGCGAACACCGAGCCGTTCACCAGCACCGTCACGCTGCTGGCGAAGTTGAACACCAGGTCCATGTCGTGCTCGATCAGCAGCACCGAGACCTCGGCCGGCAGCGCACCCACGATGTCGAAGATCTCCTGGCGCTCGCCCTCGGGAACGCCCGCGACCGGCTCGTCGAGCAGCAGCACGCGCGGCTGGCAGGCCAGCGCGGTGGCGATCTCGAGCAGGCGGCGCTTGCCGTAGGCGAGGTGCTTGACCTGCTGGTCCATCACGTCGTCGAGGCGGAACTGCGCCAGCAAGGTATCGCAGATCGGCGCCACGCGCGCGTCGGCGCCGAGCGCCTTCCACCACTGCGCGCCGACGCCCAGTTGCGCCGAGACGGCGAGCGCGAGCGACTGCAGCGGCGTCAGCTCGTTGAACAGCTGGTTGATCTGGAAGGTGCGCACGATGCCGCGGCGCACGCGCTGGTGTGGTGCCAGCGTCGTGATGTCGTCGCCGTCGAGCCAGATCGACCCCGAGGTCGGCTCGAGCACACCGGTCAGCAGGTTGATCAGCGTCGTCTTGCCGGCGCCGTTCGGGCCGATCAGCGCGCGCCGCGCGCCGCGCTCGACCTGGATCGACACGTCGTTCGTCGGCACGATGCCGCCGAAGCGTTTCACGAGCCCGCGGGTTTCGAGGACCGTGGTCATGATCGCTTGAACCAGGTTCGCGGCCGGATCAGCTTCTCGCGGCCGACCATCACGAGCACGACCAGGAAGAGGCCGAGCCAGAAGTTCCAGTACTGAGGCGTCCAGGCCGAGACAGCATCGTGCAACAGCTTGAACACGATCGCGCCGAAGATGCCGCCGTAGAGGTAGCCGGTGCCGCCGATCACCAGCACCAGCAGCACCTCGGCGCTGCGGTGGAAGTCGAACACGTCGAGCGACGCGAAGCCGCTGGTCTGCGCCAGCAGCGCG
>JAYSLR010000563.1:0-2128 GCA_043725365.1 Rhizobacter sp.
CGGTGCCGGCCACGACGCGATGAAGCTGCACGAGGCGATGCCGCAGGCGATGCTGTTCGTGCGCGGCCAGAACGCCGGCATCAGCCACAACCCGCTCGAATCGAGCACCAGCGACGACATGCAGCTTGCCGTCGACGCCTTCATGCACCTGCTGAACCAACTCGCGTGATGTGAGCCCCTCGCCCGCGGAGTACCTCGGCCGATCCCCCGGGGGGGGATTCGCCCGGCTTGGGGCGGCCCGGCGCTCGGGCTGCGCGCGCAAACGAAACCATTGGAGTCAAGACGATGACCGCCTACGAACAACTCGACGCCTGGATCGACACGCACTTCGACGAGGAGGTGAGCTTCCTGCAGGCCCTGGTGCAGGTGCCCACCGACACGCCGCCCGGCAACAACGCGCCGCACGCCGAGCGCACCGCGGAACTGCTGAAGTCCTTCGGCTTCGACGCCGAGCGGCACGCGGTGCCGGACGCCGAGGTGACGGCCTATGGCCTGACGACGCTGACGAACCTGATCGTGCGCCGCCCCTATGCCGCGGGCGGCAAGACGATCGCGCTGAACGCCCACGGCGATGTCGTCCCGCCCGGCGACGGCTGGACGCACGACCCGTACGGCGGCGAGGTCGCGGGCGGCAAGCTCTACGGCCGCGCGTCGGCGGTCAGCAAGAGCGACTTCGCGACCTACACCTTCGCGGTGCGCGCGATCGAGACGCTGAAGTCGCAACTCAAGGGCGCGGTCGAGCTGCACTTCACCTACGACGAGGAATTCGGCGGCGAGCTCGGCCCGGGCTGGCTGCTGAGAAACAAGCTGACGAAACCCGACCTGCTGCTCGCGGCCGGCTTCAGCTACCAGGTCGTCACCGCGCACAACGGCTGCCTGCAGATGGAAGTGACGGTGCACGGCAAGATGGCCCACGCGGCGATCCCCGACACCGGCGTCGACGCGCTGCAGGGCGCGGTCGCGGTCTTGAACGCGCTGTACCACCAGAACACGCTGTACAGGCAGGTCACGTCGAAGGTCGCCGGCATCACGCACCCGTACCTGAACGTCGGCCGCATCGAGGGCGGCACGAACACCAACGTCGTGCCCGGCAAGGTCGTGCTCAGGCTCGACCGGCGCATGATCCCCGAGGAGAGCCCGGCCGAGGTCGAGGCGACGATCCGCCGCGTGATCGCCGATGCCGCTGCGGGCTGTCCCGGCATCACGGTCGAGATCAGGCGCCTGCTGCTGGCCAACGCGCTGCAGCCGCTGCCCGGCAACCGGCCGCTGGTCGAGGCGCTGCAACGGCACGGCGAGGCGGTCTTCGGCGAACCGATCCCGACCTCGGGCACGCCGCTGTACACCGACGTGCGCCTGTACGGCGAGGCCGGCATCCCGGCCGCGATCTACGGCGCCGGGCCGCGCACGGTGTTCGAGTCGAACGCGAAGCGCGCCGACGAGCACCTGGTTCTCGAGGACCTGCGGCGCGCGACCAAGGTCGTCGCGCGCACGCTGTTCGATCTGCTGCACTGAGACGGCGAGCCACGCGCGTCGCCGGCGCTCGCGCCGCGCTGGTCGGCGCGAGCCGGGTTGGATCAGGCTCGGTGTTAGCCCTCGTCCCCTGCCCCGAAACGGGGCACGGGCACGAAACTTGAATAAAGTCCGGGATCGACTCCCACGACCTCCCGAGGAACCTTCCCATGAGCCTGAAAGCCGCTGCCGGCGCGATCCTGACCACCGTGGGCATGCTGGGCGCCCTGCCCGCCGTCGCCCAGGAGACCCCGATCAAGTTCCAGCTCGACTGGCGTTTCGAGGGCCCGGCCGCGCTGTTCCTGGTGCCCGAGGCGAAGGGCTACTTCAAGGCCGAGAAGCTCGCCGTCACCGTCGACGCCGGTAACGGCTCCGGCGGCACCGTGACGCGGGTCGCCTCGGGCGCCTACGACATGGGTTTCGCCGACCTCGCGGCGCTGATGGAATTCCAGGCCAACAACCCGACGGTCCCGAACAAGCCGGTCGCGGTGATGATGGTCTACAACAACACGCCGGCCGCCGTGCTGGCGCTGAAGAAGTCCGGCATCAGGACGCCGGCCGACCTGAATGGCAAGAAGCTGGGCGCGCCGGTGTTCGACGCCGGCCGCAAGGCCTGGCC
>JAYSLR010000564.1:0-1815 GCA_043725365.1 Rhizobacter sp.
AAGGCGCCGGTGACGTCGGAGAACGACGGGTAGTCGTCGGAGTCGGTGAAGACCGTCGCGGCACCGTAGCGCCGGGCGAGCGCCAGGTACTCGGGCGCCATGAAACTGTCGTGGCGCACGTCCATCACGTGTCGCAGCGGGAGGCCGGCGAATCGATCGAGCGCTTCGTGAACCAGGGCATCGCCGAACTCGCCCACAAGCTCGGGCCGATCGTCTGGCAGTTCGCGCCGACCAAGCGCTTCGAGCCGGCCGATTTCGAGGCTTTCCTGGCGCTGCTGCCGCGCCGGCTCGGCGCGCTGGTGCTGCGCCATGTGGTCGACGTGCGGCACGACAGCTTCAGGACGCCGCAGTACCTCGCGCTGGCGCGCCGCCACGGTGTTGCAACGGTCTTCACCGACTCCGACGACTACCCGTCGTTCGCCGACCTGACCGGCGATTTCGTCTATGCGCGCCTGATGCGCACCGACCCGAGCCAACCCGAGGGCTGTGCGCCGGCCGTCTTTCCGGCGCTGGCCGCGTGTGCGCGGGCCTGGCGCGACGGCGGCGAGCCGGCCGGCCTGCCGCGCGTCGAGGCGCCGGCCGCCGCCGCGGCGCCGCGCGACGTGTTCCTGTTCTTCATCAGCGGCGCGAAGGAGCGGGCGCCGGCCGCTGCGATGGCGCTGATCCGGCACCTGACCTGAGGCATCGCGCGGCGCGATACTCGCGGCTGCAAGATCCGAACCCCGACAGAGGAGCCCGACCATGAGCGCCCCGTTCCGTGCCGATCACGTCGGCAGCCTGCTGCGCCCCGACTGGCTGACCGAAGCCCGTGAGCTGAACAAGTCCGGCCAGCTCGAATGCGCCGCGCTCGCCGACATCGAGGACCGCGCGATCGAGGAGGCGGTGCGGCGCCAGGAGGCGCTCGGCCTGCAGAGCATCACCGACGGCGAGTTCCGCCGCGACTGGTGGCACCTGGACTTCCTGGCGCAGTTCGACGGGGTCGAGCTGGAAGACAACCACGGCCCGAGCTTCCACTTCTCGGGCCAGTCCGAGCAGCCGCCGATCGCGACGGTGACCGACAAGGTCGGGTGCACGCGGCCGATCATGGCCGAGCATTTCGCGTTCCTGAAGTCGATCACCACGCACACGCCGAAGATGACGATCCCGTCGCCGTCGATGCTGCACCTGCGCGGCGGCCGCGCCGCGATCTCGCGCGAGGCCTACCCGGACCTGGCCGAGTTCTGGGCCGACGTGGCAGCCGCCTACCGCGTCGCGATCGGCCACCTGGCGGATGCCGGCTGCCGCTACCTGCAGCTCGACGACATCACCTTCGCCTACCTGTGCGATCCGAGGATCCAGGCCAACTGCCGCGCCAACGGCGACGACCCCGCGCTGCTGCCGCGGATCTACGCGGCCATGATCAACGCGGCGCTCGAAGGCAAGCCCGACGACATGGTCGTGACGATCC
The DNA here is from genome assembly GCA_043725365.1 of Rhizobacter sp. Lineage (GTDB taxonomy): Bacteria > Pseudomonadota > Gammaproteobacteria > Burkholderiales > Burkholderiaceae_C > LMDS01. Next base: position 1,448 of record JAYSLR010000564.1, read on the forward strand.
ACACCTGCCGCGGCAACTTCAAGAGCGCGTGGGTCGCCGAGGGCGGCTACGACCCGGTGATCGAGGCAATGTTCTCGACCCATGTCGACGGCTACTTCATGGAGTTCGACAGCGCCCGCGCCGGTGGCTTCGAGCCCTTGCGCGCATTGCCGCCCGGCGACAAGAAGGTCGTGCTTGGCCTCGTCACCACCAAGCTCGGCGCGCTCGAAGAGAAGGACGCGCTGAAGCGCCGCATCGACGAGGCGGCGAAGTTCGTGCCGCTCGATCGGCTGTGCCTGTCGCCGCAGTGCGGCTTCTCGAGCACGCACCACGGCAACGCGCTGTCGCAGGACGACCAGTGGCGCAAGCTCGAGCGCGTGCTCGAGGTC
>JAYSLR010000565.1:0-6733 GCA_043725365.1 Rhizobacter sp.
GCTCTCCTGCTCATCCGTCAACTCAACCACCGGGGCTACTCGCAATCCAACTCTCCAATGCAAACCGAAGTAGAGCATTGGTGTGGGTACGTTCATTTACGTTCAATCAAGAATAGAACACTGCACTAGCGCGCAGCGGCAGCCGCCGGCACACTGAACCCGATCGCCGTTACGCCGCCGTCGCTGCGCGCGCTGACCATGCCGCCGTGCATGGTCGCGACGGCCTTGACGATCGCCAGCCCGAGGCCATGGCCGTGGTGCTCGCCGTCGTCGTGGCGCGCCGCGTCGATGCGGTAGAAGCGGTCGAACAGGCGCGGCAGGTGCCTGGCCGCGATCGGCGCGCCCGGGTTCGCCACGCTGATCCAGACCGCGTCGGCCTGGTGCGCGATGCGCACCGCCAGGCGCGCGCCGGGCACCGAATGCTCGATCGCGTTCTGCAGCAGGTTCGACAGCGCGCGCCGGAACAGCGCGACGTCGATGCTCGCGCGCGCCCGCGTCTCGCCCTCGACGCCGACCGTGCTGCCGTGCTCGTCGAGGATGAACTCGAAGAACTCGATCGTCTTCTCGACCTCCTGCGCCACCACGACCTCGATCCGCCCGGTCGCGGCCTCGCCCTGGTCGGCGCGGGCCAGGAACAGCATGTCGTTGATGATCGAGCGCAGCCGCTCCAGCTCCTCGAGGTTGGATTGCAGCGCGTCCTGGAACTCCGCGGCGCTGCGCGGGCGCGACAGCGCGACCTGGGTGCCGCCGATCAGGTTCGCCAGCGGCGTGCGCAGCTCGTGGGCGACATCGGCGTTGAAGGCCTCGAGCTGCTGATAGGCCGCCTCGAGCCGGCCGAGCGCGCCGTTGAACGCGCTCGCCAGATCCGACAGTTCCTCCGGCAGCTGCGCCACGCCCAGCCGCTGCGACAAGGTCTTCGGTCGCAGCGCCTGCGCCTCGCTGGAAAGCCGCTGCAGCGGCTGCAGCCCGACGCGCGCGATCCAGTAGCCCAGCAGCATCACCAGCGCGACGGCGCTCAGCGACAGCAGCGCCAGCGCGCTCAGGAAGGCGCGCAGCGTCTGGCCGAACGGCGCCACGTCGACGCCGACGATCAGGCGCACCGCCGGCCGCTCGCCGATCGGCCCGATGTGCTGCGACAGCGTGCGAAAGCTCTGGCCGTGCTGCGGCAGGCTGATCGTGCCGCGCCCGTCGGGGCCCTGGACGATGCGCTCGAACTCGTCCAGGCCCTTGCCGTACTGGAAGCGCGGGTCGTCGCTGAGCACCCAGAAACGCACCCGGCCGTCGGCCGGCGTCAGCGTGTCCATCTTGGCCTGCACGTGGGCCCAGCGATCGACCGTGCCAATGCGCTCGATCGAGTACCGGATGTTCTGCAGGTTGGTGTTCAGGTCGTCGTCCTGGTGGCGCGTCAGCTCGCGCTCCAGCACCTGGTACAGGGCCGCGCCGATCAGCGCGAACGTCGCCAGCGCGGCCAGCGCGAACATCAGCACCAGGCGGGCGGTGATGGAGCGCTTCAATGGAGCCCCCCACCCGTCGAATACGCCGGGTGACCCCCCGGGGGGGTCCGGGCCGGCCGAGGGCCACATGGTGGGCCTCTTCGTGGCCCATGGCGGCCCGGCGCTCGGCCCGCTTCGGTCACGCCGGTCACGCCGCCGCCTCGTCCACGCGCACTTCCATCACGTAGCCCATGCCGCGGATCGTGTGCAGCAGCTTCGGCGCGTAGGCGGCGTCGATCTTCGAACGCAGGCGCTTGATCGCGACCTCGACGATGTTGGTGTTGCTGTCGAAGTTCATGTCCCACACCAGCTCGGCGATCGCCGTCTTCGACAGGATCTCGCCCTGGCGCCGCGCCAGCACCGCGAGCAGCGCGAACTCCTTCGCGGTCAGGTCGATGCGCGCCGCGCCGCGCCAGGCCTTGCGCGCGATCAGGTCGATCTGCAGGTTCGCGATCTTCAGTTGGGTCGGTTCCTGGGCGCGCCCGCGGCGCCGCAGCGCCTGCAGCCGCGCCAGCAGCTCCAGGAACGAGAACGGCTTGACGAGGTAGTCGTCGGCGCCGTCGTGCAGGCCGCGCACGCGGTCCTCGACGCGGTCGCGCGCGGTCAGCATGATCACCGGCGTCTGCTTCACCAGGCGCAGCGCGCGCAGCAGCGCGAAGCCGTCCTGGCCCGGCAGCATCGCGTCGAGCACGATCACGTCGTAGTCGTGCACCAGTGCGAGGTGCTGGCCGTCGATGCCGTTGTGCGCGAGGTCGACCGCGCAGCCCTGCTCCGTGAGGCCCTTGTGCAGGTACTCGGCGGTCTTCGGCTCGTCTTCGACGATCAGCAGCTTCATGCGTCAGAACGCGGGGATGGTTCGGGCTCTCAGTGTGCCGGCGGCACCACGACGGCCGGGGCGCCGGCCTGCGCCGCCTTGCGCGCGCGCCGCGCCGCGCTGCGCTGCTCGTACCAGTAGTGTGCACGGTCGAGGTAGAGGTAGACGACCGGTGTCGTGAACAGCGTCATCGCCTGCGACAGCAGCAGCCCGCCGACCATCGCGTAGCCGAGCGGCCGGCGCAGTTCGGAGCCGGCCCCGTGACCCAGCATCAGCGGCAGCCCGCTGAGCAGCGCGCACATCGTCGTCATCATGATCGGGCGAAAGCGCAGCAGGCAGGCCTGGTAGATCGCCTCGCGCGGCGCCAGGCCACGCTCGCGTTCGGCGGTCAGCGCGAAGTCGACCATCATGATGCCGTTCTTCTTGACGATGCCGATCAGCAGGATGATGCCGATCAGCGCGATCACGCTCAGGTCGTAGCCGCCCAGGCGCAGGATCAGCAGCGCGCCCAGGCCCGCCGAAGGCAGTGTCGACAGGATCGTCAGCGGGTGGATGTAGCTCTCGTAGAGCAGCCCCAGCACGATGTACACCGCGATCAGCGCGGCGGCGATCAGGTAGGGCTGGGTCGCCAGCGATTCGCCGAAGGCCTTGGCCGTGCCCTGGAAGCTGCCCGACAGCGTGGTGGGCATGCCCATCTCGGACTGCAGCTTCTCGATCGCCTTGACGGCGTCGCCGAGCGCGACGCCGGGCGCCAGGTTGAACGAGATCGTCACCGCCGGGAACTGGCCCTGGTGGCTGATCAGCAGGTACGCGGTCTTGCCGGTATCGACCTTCACGAACGCCGAGAGCGGCACCTGCTGCCCGTTCAGCGGCGAGGTGATGTAGAGCCTGTCGAACAGCGACGGGTCTTGCTGCAGCTTGGGCGTCACCTCCAGCACCACGTGGTAGCTGTTGGTCTGGGTGAAATACTGGGCGACCTGGCGCTGGCCGACCGCGTCGTACAGCGTCGCGTCGATCAGCGCCGGCGAGATGCCGAAGCTCGCGGCGCGCGCCCGGTCGATCGTCAGCACCGCGGCGGCGGCGGCGTTCTGCTGGTCCGACGCCACGTCGGTCACCTGCGGCACGCGGCGCAGCCGCTCGACCAGGCGCGGGGTCCAGGTGTTCAGCTCGTTCAGGTCGGTGTCGGTCAGCGTGTACTGGTACTGGGTGCGCGCCAGCCGGCCGCCGACGTTGATGTCCTGGGGTGCCTGCATGAACACGTTGATGCCCTCGAGCTTGGCGAGTTCGGGGCGCAGCCGCGCGATCACCTCGTCGGCCGTCGCGGTGCGGCCCTCGTCGCGTGGCTTCAGCGCGATGAAGAAGGCGCCGGTGTTGGCCGTGGTGCCGCCGGCGAAGATTCCGAACGCGCTCACGTCGGGGTCGCGGCGCACCACGTCGGCGGCCTGCGTCATGCGCGCCTGCATCGCGCCGAACGAGGCGTCCTGGGCGGTCTCGGCGAAGCCGTAGATGGTGCCGGTGTCCTGCTGCGGGAAAAAGCCCTTCGGGCTGAGCACGAACATCAGGACCGTGAGCCCGAGCGTGGCGAGGAACACGCACAGGGTCACGAACTCGTGCCTGAGCACCACGTCCAGCCCGCGCTTGTAACCCGCCAGCAGCCGGTCGAAGCCGCGCTCGAAGAGGCGGAACAGGCGGCCGTGCTGCTGCGCATGGGTGTCGGACAGGAAGCGCGAGCACAGCATCGGCGTCAGCGTCAACGAGACCAGCACCGACACGGCGATCGTCATCGTCACCGTGACGGCGAACTCGCGGAACAGCCGGCCGACGATGCCGCCCATCAGCAGCAGCGGGATGAACACCGCCACCAGCGAGACCGAGATCGAGACGATCGTGAAGCCGATCTCGGCCGCGCCCTGGTAGGCGGCCTCCATCGGCTTCATGCCCTGCTCGACATGGCGGTAGATGTTCTCCAGCATCACGATCGCGTCGTCGACGATGAAACCGACCGAGATCGTCAACGCCATCAGCGACAGGTTGTCCAGGCTGTAGCCCAGCAGGTACATGCCGGCCGCGGTGCCGAGCAGCGCCAGCGGCACCGTCAGGCCCGGGATCACGGTGGCCGGCACGCTGAGCAGGAAGACGAAGATCACCAGGATCACCGCGGCGATGGTCAGCAGCAGCGTGTGCTCGACCTCGCGCACCGAGGCCCGGATGTTCTGCGTCCGGTCGACCAGCGTGTTGACCGCGATCGACGGCGGGATCGCGGCGCGCAGGCGCGGCAGCGCGGCGCGGATGCGGTCGACGGTCTCGATCACGTTCGCGCCCGGCTGCTTGGTGATGAACAGCGTCATCCCGCGGCCGTTCAGGATGGTGCTGTCGGGCGGTGCCGCGGCACCGGCGTAGGCCCACGCCGCGGTGCGCACGTTCTCGGGGCCGTCGACGGCGATGCCGATGTCGCGTACCCGCACCGGCGCGCCGTGGCGATAGGCCAGCACCGTGTCGTTCCACGGCTCGGCGCGCAGGATCTGGTCGTTGGTGTAGACGGCGAAGCTCTGCTGCGTGCCGTTGAGGCTGCCGGTGGGCTGGCTGACGCTGGCCGTCGCGATCGCGCCGCGAACGTCTTCCAGGCTCATGCCCATCGCGGCGAGCCGGGCCGGGTCGACCTGGATGCGCACCGAGGGTTTCTGCACCCCGCCGATGTTCACCAGGCCGACCCCCGGGATCTGCGAGATCTGCTGCGCCAGGATGGTGTCGGCGTACTCGTTGACCTGCGTCAGCGGCAAGGTGTCGGACTGCACGGCCAGCACCAGGATCGAGAAGTCGCCCGGGTTGATCTTGCGCAGCGTCGGCGGGTTCGGCAGGTTCGACGGCAGCTGACCGCCGGCGGCGGTGATCGCGGACTGCACGTCGAGCGCCGCGGCATCGATGTTGCGCGCGAGGTCGAACTGCAATGTGATCTGGGTCGTGCCGAGCGCGCTGGTCGAGGTCATCTGCGACAACCCGGCGATCAGCGAGAACTGGCGTTCCAGCGGCTGGGCCACGTCGGAGGCCATCGTCTCGGGGTTTGCGCCCGGCAGGTTGGCGCTGACCTGGATGGTCGGGAAATCGTCCTGCGGCAGCGGTGCCACCGGCAGCAGCGGCCAGGCCGCGGCGCCGATCAGCAGCACCGCCAGCGCCAGCAGCGAGGTGCCGATCGGGCGCCTGATGAACGCCGCCGAGATGCTCACGGGCGCTCCTTCGCGGCGCCGGCGCCGGCGCGACCCGGCAGCGCCGCGTCCCGCGCCTGCGCGAGCACCGTGGCGCCCGGGTGCAGCTTGTACTGGCCGTCGAGGACCACGGTCTCGCCGGCCTTCAGGCCCGCGCCGATGACCGCGGTGCCGTCCTGGATCTGCAGCACGTCGATCGGCCGCACCTGCGCCTTGCCGGCGGCGTCCACCACATAGGCGTAGGTGCCGCTCTGGCCGCGTTGCACCGCACCGTCCGGCACCGTCAGCGCCTGCGCGTGCGTGCCCAGCACCAGCCGCACGTTGACGAACTGGCCCGGCCAGAGCGTGTGCTGCGGGTTCGGGAACAGGCCCTTGAGCTGCACCGTGCCGCTCGCGGTGTCGATCTGGTTGTTCAGCAGCACCAGCTTGCCGGTGCCCAGCAGTTCGCTGCCCTCGCGCGCGAAGGCCTGCACGACGAGCGGCTGGCGGCTCGTGTTCAGCGCCCGGTTGACGGCCTGGAACGCGTCCTCGGGCAGGGTGAAGACGACCGTGATCGGGTCGATCTGGTTGATCACGACCAGGCCGTTCGCATCGGTCGCATGCACGATGTTGCCGACATCGACCAGGCGCGCGCCGACGCGCCCGCTGATCGGCGCGCTGATGCTGGTGAACGCCAGCTGCACCTGCGCGTAGCTGATCTGCGCGTCGTCGGTGCGCAGCGCGGCCTCGAGTTGTGCGACCAGCGCCTTCTGCGTGTCGAGCTGCTGCTGCGTCGACGCGTCCTCGGCGATCAGTTGCGTGTAGCGCCGCAGATCGACGCGCGCGTTGGCCAGCTGGGCCTGGTCCTTCGCCTTCTGCGCCTGCACCTGCGCGAGCTGCGCCTGGAAGGTGCGCGGGTCCAGGCGCGCGAGCAGCTGGCCGGCCTTCACGTCCTGCCCTTCGGCGAAGCCGATCCTGTCGAGCTGGCCGTCGATGCGCGCCTTCACCGTCACGGTCTGCGCCGCCGTCACGCTGCCGATGCCGGCGCGGTAGATCGGCATGTCCTGCTGCCGTACCGGCGCGGTCGTGACCCGCACCGGCGCGGCGGCGGGGCCGGCCGGTCGGGTGTCGGCCGCACGCGCGCCGCGGTTCAGGCCCCAGACGCCGGCGAGCGCCAGCGCGATCAGTGCGGCGGCGAGAACGGCGGTGCGCCGGTTTCGAAGGGTCGTGTTCATGTCGTCGGT
>JAYSLR010000566.1:0-4458 GCA_043725365.1 Rhizobacter sp.
GCCTACCAGAAGGTCGGCCAGATGAACCAGTTCTCGACCTCGCTTTCGGCGACCGACAACCTCAACCTCGCGGCCTACATCAAGAGCCGCGTCGGCCCCTGAGTCGGGTGCTGCAGCGCCAGCACCGATCGTCTTCATACCCCCCGACCCTCTCCACGCCATGAACCTCAATACCTTCGCAAGACTCTGCGGCGCGGCCCTGCTGGCGGGGTTGGCCTCGTTCGGAGCGCAGGCCGACAACCCCGTCAACGGCGCGACGCTGTACGCGAACAGCTGCGCCGGCTGCCACGGCGCCTCGCCGCTGACAAGCAACGGCAGCAAGATCTACTTCGGCCGCAACGCGCGCTCGGTCATCGAGACCGCGATCGCGACGAACAACAGCGGCATGGGCTCGCTGCGTGGCGCGTTCCCGACCAACGGCACGCAGATCGCCGACGTCGCGGCCTACCTCGGCAACTCGCCGTCGACGCTGACCTTTCCGTCGACGGCGGTCGGCAGCACCTCGCCGGCGACGCAGACGGTCACGGTCGCGGCGAGCCTCAAGGGCGCTGCCTATGCGATCAGCGCGCTCACCGTCTCGACCACCGGCGACTTCGCCCGCTCGGGCGGCACCTGCGCCACCAGCGTGGCCGCCGGCACCAGCTGCACGGTGATCGTCGCGTTCACGCCCACCGCCTCAGGCGCGCGCAGCGGCACGCTGTCGATCGCGCACAGCAACACGCTGACGCCGGTCGCGATCGCGCTGAGCGGCACGGCCACCGGTGCGGCCGCTGCGCCTGTCGCGAGCATCTCGCCGGCTTCGCTGACCCTGGCCTCCACGCCGATCGGTTCGACCAGCGCGGTGCAGAACATCACGGTCAGCAACACCGGCAACGCGACCCTGGCGATCTCGGCGATCACGCCCAGCAGCGCCGAGTTCGTCGTCGCAGGTGGCACCTGCAGCGCGGGCGGCAGCGTCGCGGCGGGCACGAGCTGCACGGTCTCGATGGCGCTGCAGCCCACCGGCACGGCCGGTGCACGCAGCGGGTCGGTCTCGATCGCGCACAACGCGGCCGGCAGCCCAGGCGTCGTCAGCCTGAGCGGCACTGCGACCGCAGCCGCCGCGCCGGTCGCGTCGATCACCGCGTCGCTCGCCTTCGGCAGCGTCAACCTCGGGACGACCAGCACCGCGCAGACGGCCACGCTCTCGAACACTGGCAACGCGCCGTTGACGATCACCAGCATCGCGACCGGCAGCACCGAGTTCGCGGTCAGTGGCGGCACCTGTGCCGCGGGCGGCTCGGTTGCCGCGTCGGCGAGTTGCACGGTCAACCTGACCTTTACGCCCTCGGCCGCGGGCGTACGCAGCGCCACCCTCGTGGTGGCGCACAACGCGGCGAGCGCCCAGAGCAGCAGCAGCCTGTCGGGCACGGGCGTCGCGCTGGCGCCGGTGATCGGCCTGTCGCCGAACACGCTGACCTTCAGCCAGGCCGTCAACACCACATCGGTCACGCAGACGGTGACGCTCAGCAACACCGGCAGCGCACCGCTGACGCTCGGCACCCTGACGATCGGCGGCGCGCAGGCGAGCGAGTTCCAGCTCGCCACCGGCACCACCTGCGCTTCAGGTGCCAGCGTCGCGGCGAACGCGTCGTGCGTGATCAAGGTCGCGTTCACGCCGACCACCGCCGGCGCGCGCAACGCGACCCTGGCGATCACGCACAACGCCGCCGGTTCGCCATCGTCGATCGCGCTCGGCGGCACCGGCACGGCCACGGATCAGCCGGCGATCTCGCTGAACGGCGCGACGCTGAGCTTCGGTGCACAGACCCTCGGCAGCACGAGCGCGGCCCAGAGCGTGCTGGTGACCAACAGCGGCGCGGCCACGCTCAACCTGAGCGCGCTGACGCTGACCGGCACCGCCTCGACCGATTTCACCCGCGGCGGCACCTGCAGCCCGACCAGCACGCTGGTGCCCGGGTCGACGTGCACGCTGAGCTTCACCTTCACGCCCGGCGCCGTCGGCGCACGCACCGCCACGCTCACGGTGGCCTCGAACGCCAGCAACGGCAGCGCGGTGCTGAGCCTGGCAGGCACCGGCGCGGCGGTGGCCACACCGGGCATCGTCGTGGCACCGGGTTCGCTGGCCTTCGGTAACCAGACCGTGGGCACTGCCTCGGCTGCGCGCAGCGTCACGCTGACCAACAACGGCTCGGGTGCGCTCGCCATCACCTCGCTCGCCGCATCGGCCGGCTTCGCGGTCACGCACAACTGCGGCGCGAGCGTCGCGGCCGGCGCCAGTTGCACGTTGTCGGTCACCTTCGGTCCGGTGGCGACCGGTGCCGTCGCCGGCAACGTGTCGATCGTGTCGAACGCGGCCGGATCGCCGACGCAGGTGGGCCTGAGCGGCGCGGGCGTCACCGCCTCGCCGGTGCTGGCCTGGTCACCGGCGACCACGGCGCTGGCGTTTCCCGACACGGCCGTCGGCGCCGCGCCTGCGGCGAAGACGCTGACGCTCGTCAACCAGGGCCCGGGCGACGTCGTGCTCCAGCAGCTCGGCCTGGCCGGTGCGCAGGCGGGCGATTTCTCTCTCGGCAGCACGGGCAGCTGCGTCGTCGGCGCGACGCTGGCGCAAGGGGTCGGCTGCACGCTGTCGATCGCGTTCCAGCCCGGCGCGATGGGCGCTCGCGTGGCGACCCTGCAGGTGGTGTCCTCGGGCACCAACCCGCCCGACGTGGCGTTGTCGGGCAACGGCACGGCCACGGCGCAGCCGGCAGTCGCGGTGGTGCCGGCGGCGCTGAGCCTGAACGTCGCGGCCAGCGCCACCGCGGTCGATCCGCAATTGCTGACATTGCAGAACACCGGTGCCGCGGTGCTGCGCGTGAACGGCGCGCAGATCACGGCCGGTTCCTTCACGCTCGCCGCGGCCGCCGCGAACGGTTGTGGCGTCGCGCCCTTCGACCTGATGCCGGGCCAGAGCTGTGCGTTGTCGATCGGCTGGTCCGGGCCGTTGACAGGCACGCAGACCGGCACACTGGAGCTCGACACCTCCGCCGCGGCCACGCCGATGAAGGTCGCGTTGCAGGCCGTGCGCGAGTCTGTCGTGGCGCCCGCCACGAGCAATGCGGGTGGCGGCGGTTGCTCCATCGCCCGCGGCCACAGCCTCGCCGACCCGACGCTCTGGCTGCTCTTGCTGCTCGCGAGCGCCGTGCTCGTGTGGCGCAGGGCCGAGCGCCGCGCACCCGCCACCCCGTAGACCTAAGACCTAAGACCTCAACGACACCCCTGGAGCCTGAACATGACACCGAACCGCAACCCCCTGACCGCCGTGCTGCGCGTGGCCGCGCTGTGCCTCGTCACGCTGAGCGCAGCGTCCGCCTGGTCGCTCGAAGCCGGCGCACCGGCGCCCGAGCTGAACCTGCCCGGCCTCAAGGAGGGCGTGAACCTCGCCGGGCTGAAGGGCAAGGTCGTGTATGTCGACTTCTGGGCCTCGTGGTGCGGGCCGTGCAAGCAGTCGTTCCCGTTCATGAACGAACTGCAGTCGAAGTACGGCGCGCAGGGCTTCGAGATCGTCGCGGTCAACCTCGACGCCAAGCGCGACGACGCCGACAAGTTCCTGGTCGAGACGCCGGCCCGTTTCACGGTCGCGTTCGACGCCAAAGGCGAGAGCGCGAAGCGATTCGAGGTCAAGGGCATGCCGTCGTCCTACCTGATCGGGCGCGACGGCAAGGTCGTCGCGCTGCACAAGGGTTTCAAGGAAGAAGACCGCAAGAGCCTAGACGCCGGCATCGCCCAGGCACTCGCCACCAAATGAGCCTCGCTTCCCCCGCCAGACCTGCCAGGAATCCACCATGACCATCACACCACGCCACCTCTGCGCCGTCGGCGCGCTGCTCGTCTCCACCCTGTTCGGTGGGTGTGCGCTCGCCCCGCCGCAAGCGTGGGAGCGCGGCAACCTCGCCAAGCCCGAGATGACGATGGGGGCCGACCCGCTCGACCAGCGGTTTGTCCAGCACATCTATGGCAGCAAGGAGAACGCATCGGGCGGCTACGGCGTGGGCGGAGGTGGCTGTGGGTGCAACTGATCGACGCACCCCGCGCGCGGACAAGGCGGGCGCGATCATCGCGGCCGCACTTTCGCTGCCTGGCGTGATGGCGCCCTTGAAGGTGTTCGCCGAAAGCGCCCCCGAGCACGGCGAAGTCGCGGTCAAGTACCTGCAGTACAAGGATTCGCAACCCGGCCTTGAGCGGATCAAGGTCAAGGCCCCGTCGATCTACGTGCTGGCGCCGCTCTCGCCGAAATGGGCCGTCGAAGGCTCGCTGGTGTCCGACAGCGTCTCGGGCGCGACGCCGCGCTATCACACCGCGATCTCGGGCGCGACGCCGCGCATGAACGACGAACGCGTCGCCGGCGACGTCAAGGTCACGCGCTACGAGGAGCGCTCGGCGTATTCGGTGGGCCTGAGCAAGTCGAAGGAG
>JAYSLR010000567.1:0-10099 GCA_043725365.1 Rhizobacter sp.
CGGGCGGCCCTTGTTCGAGCGACGTTCCCGGGGGATGGCGCTGACCGCGCAGGGGCATCTGGTGCTCGCCCGCGCACACCGGATCGAACGCGAGTTCGAAGAGGCCCGGCTTCAGCTCATCGCGCGCGGAGGCCTCAGCGGCTCGGCGAACGTGCGGTCGCTGTTTGCGTCCATCCTGAACGGGCGCCGGCTGGCGGTCTTTGCGAGCCTGGCGGACAAGCGCCACATGCCCAGCGTCGCCCGGGAGTTCGGCCTCACCCAACCCGCGATCAGCACGGCCCTGAGGGATCTGGAGACGGGCCTGGGCGTGGCCTTGCTCGAGCGGACGGCGCGCGGTCTGGTGCCGACCGTCGCCGGCGATATCGTGGCCTTCCACTTCAAGCGCGTCCTCTCCGAACTGCGCCATGTGCTGCCGGACCTCGTCGCCAGCGAAGGGAGTCTGCAAGGCAGCATCCACGTCGGCGCGCTCCCGCTGGGGCGGACCCAGGTTCTCCCGTGGGCCGTCGCGGCGTTGCTGACGCGGCACCCGCAGCTGCACATCGTGACGGTGGAGAGTCCCTATGACGCGCTCGTCGCCGGCCTTCGAAGCGGCGAGATCGATTTCATCCTGGGCGCGCTGCGCCAGGGCCCGCAGGTCAGGGACCTGCTTCAGGAACCGCTCTTCGAAGACCGCCTGCGCGTGATGGCGCGTGCGGGGCACCCTCTCACGCGCATGGCCTCGATCGACTTCGACGCACTTCGACGTGCCAGCTGGGTGCTGTCGCGCCGAGGTGCGCCGTCACGCGAACTGCTCGAGCGCTCGTTTCTGGAGGTGGGCGAGACGCCGCCGGTGCCGTCCGTCGAAACGGGCGACCTCGCGATGCTGCGCGGACTGCTGCTGGAGAGCGACATGCTCACCGCGATCTCGGCCCACCAGCTGCGTTACGAGATTCAGGACCGCCGCCTGGTCGTCCTGGATTTCTCGTTGGCCCGGACGGGGCGTGCCATCGGCATCACCCAGCGATTGGGCGCGTTTCCATCGCCGGGGGTCCAGGCGCTGATGCAGGAGCTCCGCACGGTCGTCGCACGGTCGGACGACTTCGATCGATCGGTCTGAGATGGCGCAGGCTCGGCGGTCATGCCGGCCCCGACCTGGCTCGGGTACTTCGGCTTGATCAGGTCGCGCACCGCGATCGCAGCGCGCCCGGAACCGTCAGATCGGCGTGCGCACCGGCTGCCCGGCGAGGTGCCGTTGCGCGTTGTCGATGAAGCACTGCAGCGAGGCCTGCTTCGCTTCGGGCGAGGAGCCGGCCACGTGCGGCGTCAACACCACGTTGGGCAGACCGATCAGCGCGGCGGGCGGCAGCGGCTCGCCCTCGTACACGTCCAGGCCGGCGCCGCCGAGTGCACCGGCCGCCAGAACGCGCGCCAGCGCCTGCGTGTCGACCACGCTGCCGCGCGCAATGTTGACGAGGAAGCCTTCCGGGCCGAGCGCCCCCAGCACCGCCGCATCGACGAGGTGGGTCGTGTCGGCACCGCCCGGCACCGCGACCACCAGCACGTCGCACCAGCGGGCCAGGTCCAGCACGCTGCCGAAGTAGCGATACGGTGCATCGGCGCGTCGGGAGCGGCCGTGGTAGCCGATGCTCAGGTCGAAGGCGGCGCCGCGCTGCGCGATCTTGCGACCGATGGTGCCGAGCCCGAGCAGGCCCATGCGCTTGCGCGCCAGCTGCGGCCGCATCGGCAGCGCATCTCGCCACACGCCCTGCCGACAGGCCCGGTCCATCTGCGGAATCGCGCGCACGGTCGCGAGGAGCAACGCGAGCGCGTGGTCGGCGACGCTGTCGTCGTTGGTGCCGGCCCCGTTGGCAAGCACGATGCCGCGGCCGCGCGCATGGTCCAGCGCCAGGTTCTCGTAGCCCGCACCCAGCGCGCACACCAGGGTGAGATTCGGCATCGCGTCGATGTCATCGGCACGCAGGCCCGTGCTGCCATTCGTCAACACGATCCGGATCTGCGTACCGTGCGCCGCGATCTCGTCCTGGCACTGCGCCGCGGTCGGCGCGTGGTGGACCTCGAACTTCTCGCGCAACTGCGCGAGGCCCGGTTCGGACATCGGGATCAGCAGCAGCAGCACCGGCTTCATCGGGATGAGGCCATCGTTCAGGTCTCGCGTCAATCCTTGCTGACGCCGGCGTCCTTGACCAGCTTGGCCCAGAAGGTGTTGTCGGTGGCCAGGAACGAGACGAACTGCTCCTGCGATGGCGAGAGGGACACGTCGGTTCCGTCGCGCGCCAGAACCTGCTTCACGGCGGGCTGGCGCATCGCCACCGTCGCGGCGTCGAACAGTCTTCGCGCGATGGCGGGCGGCGTGTTCGCCGGCACGAACAGGCCATACCAGAACTCGATCGCATAGTCCGGCAGCCCCGCTTCGACCATGCCCGGCAGGTCCGGCACGAGCGGGGAGCGCTCCCGCGAACTGACCGCCAGACCGCGCAGGCGACCCGCCTGCACCAGCGCCAGCACGGAAGGCGGCGTGGCGAACGTGACCTGCGTGTCACCGGCAATCACCGATTGCACGGCCGGCGCGCCGCCCTTGAACGGCACGTGGACCAGTTGCACGCCGGCGACCTGGGAGAACAGCGCGGCACCCAGGTGCGGCGCGGACCCGATCCCCGAGGTCGCGTAGTTGATGCTGCCCGGGGCCTTCTTCGCGGCGGCGATCAGGTCCTTGATCGACCGGATCCCCGTGTCCGGGTTCACGGCAATCACGAGCGGCGAGGTCGTGACCTTGAGCACCGGTTGAAGGTCGCTGAACTTGTAGCCCAACTGCGGATTCAGCGCCGGATTGACGGAGATGCTGCTGGGGCTGGCGAGCAGCACCGTGTAGCCGTCCGGCGCCGCCCTGGCGACGTACATGGCGCCCAGGCTGGACCCCGCGCCGGCCCGGTTCTCCACCACCACCGCCTGGCCCAGGCTCTTGCCCATCGCGTCGCTCATCGCCCGCGCGACGGTGTCGGCGGCGCCACCGGGCGCGAAGCCGACCACCAGATGGATCGGGTGGGCGGGATACGCCTGCGCGTGCGCGCTCAGGCTGGCCGCGAGCAGGATCGAACCGGCCAGCCATCGCAAGGGTGCGTTCATCGTGTGGATCTCCTTGGGGGGCGCTCCGCAGGCCCGTGGAAAGAAGGCGGACATCAGGCGTCGGGGCTTCCGGCCAGCACGATCTTGCCGACGTGCTCGCCGGCTTCCATGCTGGCCCGGGCCTCGACCAGGTCCTCGAACGGGTACACGCGATCGACGAGCGGGCGCAGCCGGCCCTCGACGAACAGGGGCAGCCAGTCGGCCTTGAAGCCGGGCACCGGCTCGGCCCGCTGCACCGGACTGCGCAGCTTGTTCGACACGCCGAACAGATGCAGCCGCTTCGCGTGCAGCGCCTCGAGGTCGAGCTCGCTGCGCAGCACGCCGTCGACATAGCCCACCATCGCCAGCCGCCCCTGGAAGGCCAGCGACCGCACGCACTCGGCGAAGACCGAGCCGCCGACCGTGTCGATCACGAGGTCGGCGCCGCGGCCTTCGGTGGCCTGGCGCACGGCCTCGAGGAAGTCGGGCGCGCGGGTGCAGAGGCCCAGGTCCAGCCCCTGCGCCTTCAGGCGCGCCAGCTTGTCGGCGCTGCCCGAGGTGCCGATGACCCGGGCCCCCATGGCCTTGGCCGCCTGCAGTGCCGCCACACCGACGCCGGAGGTCACGCCCGCCACGAGCAGGGTTCGCCGGCGCGCAGTCGACCTTGCAGGACCAGCATGTCGTAGACGACCATGAAGGTCAGCGGGATCGCCGCCGCATGCGACCAGTCCAGGGCCACCGGCGCCGGCATCGCCTCGCGCACGTCGAGCAACGCGAAGTCCGCGAACGCGCCGGGGCAGCGGCCCATCGCGCGGTCGCCGACGCGCCAGCCCTCGGCGCCGGCGCCGAGGGCCACGACCTCGCCGGCCGCCTCGGTGCCGACGGGTCGGGCCGCGCCGCCCTTGGCATGCAGGCCATGGCCGGCGATGAACTCGCCGCGGTTCAGGCCGGCGCCGCGCACGCGGACCAGCAACTGGCCGGGCCCGGGCTCGGGGCGTGGCATGTCCTGCAGCTGCAACTGCAGCTGGCCGTCGATGTCCTGCAGGCGGTAGGCGCGCATCGTGTGCTGCACCGGCGATTCAGCGGCCCTTGAAGACCGGGCGCCGCTTTTCCATGAAGGCACGTCGGCCTTCGGCGTAGTCCTCGCTCGCAAAGCAGTCCTGGATCAGTGCCTGGCAGCGGTCCCGGTCGATGTCGGTCGAGGGCTTCAGGATCTCGGCGGTGATCGCCTTCGCCGCGCGCACCGTCAGCGGCGCGTTGTCGGCGAGCGCGCCGGTGTATTCGGCGAGCAGTGCGTCGAGCTGTTCCGGCGGGCAGGTTCGCGAGACGAGGCCCAGCGCGCGTGCCTCGTCGGCCACGACGCGGCGCGCGGTGAAGAACAGGTCCTTGGCGACGCCGGGGCCGACGAGGTCGACGAGGTTCTTCATGGCCGAGTAGCGGTATCCCAGACCCAGCCGCGCGGCCGGGATCGAGAACACCGCGTCGCTCGCGGCGATGCGGATGTCGCACGCGATCGCCACGTTCACACCGCCGCCGATGCACCAGCCGCGAATGCAGGCCAGCGTCGGCTTGGGGCATCGCTCGATGCCGGTGAGCGCGGCCTCCGCCATGGCTTCGTAGCGGACCACCGCCTCGCGTGCCGCGCGCTGGTCCTCGAATTGCGAGATGTCCGCTCCCGAGACGAAGGCCTTGTCGCCAGCGCCGGAGAACACCACGAGCCGGATGCGCTCGTCGACCTCGGCCCTCGCCAGCAGCGGCGGCACCGCCTCCCACATGTCGACCGAGAGCGCGTTGTGACGCGCCGGGTTGTTGAAGCGGATGTGCAGCGTGCTGGCCTCTCGCCAGACCTGCACGCGTTCGGTGGGCGAACGGTAGTCGCCGGCGTCGTGGTCGGACATCAGAACACTCCTTTCGCCCTCAGGTGGGCTTGCTCGTCGGCGGCCACGCCCAGCTCGCCGAGCACCTCGAGCGTGTGCTCGCCGCGGCGCGGCGCGGCGCGGGCGATGGTCATCGGTGTGCGCTCGAGTTGCACCGGCTGCCCGACGAGCCGCTGCCGGCCGCGGTGCGCCGAGACCACCTCCTTCACGATGCCCAGGTGCTGCACCTGCGGCTCCTCGAACACACCCTTCAGGTCGTTGATGTGACCGCAGGCCACACCCCCGGCATTGAGCCGCTCGATCCAGTGCGTGCGGTCGTGCGCCGCCAGCCGGCGGTTGATCTCGGCATTGAGCGTGTCGCGGTTCACCGAGCGTGCGGCCTTGTCCTTGTAGCGATCGTCCGTGACCCACTCGGGCGCACCGAGGATGTCGCAGAAGCGCTCCCAGATCTTCGAGCCGAAGACCGCGATGTTCATGTAGCCGTCGCGCGCCTTGTAGACGCCGGTCGGGATGCTGGTCGGGTGGTAGTTGCCGGCCTGGGTGGCGACCTCGCCGTCGATGAGCCAGCGCGACGTCTGGAAGTCCATCATGTAGACCATGGCCTCGAGCAACGAGGTGTGCAGCCACTGGCCGCGCCCCGAGCGCTCGCGTTCGAGCAGGGCCACGAGAATGCCCTGCGCGGCGAAGATGCCCGCGCACAGGTCGGCGATCGGAATGCCCACCCGGACCGGCCCCTGATCGGGCAACCCGGTCACCGACATCAGGCCGCCCATCCCCTGCGCAATCTGGTCGAACCCGGGGCGCTGGGCGAGCGGACCGGTTTGCCCGAAGCCGGAGATGCTGGCGTAGACCAGCCGCGGGTGATCCGCGGCCAGGGTCTCGTAGTCGATGCCCAGCCGGGTCTTGACGTCGGGGCGGAAGTTCTCGACCACCACGTCGGCGGTCGCGATCAGGCGCTTCAGCAGTGCAATGCCCTCAGGCTGCTTCAGGTCCAGCGTGACCGAGCGCTTGTTGCGGTGGGTGTGCTGATAGTCCGAGCCGTCCTGCCCGCCCAGCGTGTCGTCGCCCCGCATGTGCTCGGGCATCTGGACCTGGATCACATCGGCGCCCCAGTCGGCCAGCTGGCGGCAGCACGTGGGGCCGGCGCGCACCTGGGTCAGGTCGATGACGCGAAAGCGGGCCAGTGCGGGCGAGGCGGGAAGGTGCGGCATGAGTCGGCCGGTGGTGAGGTCAAGTGGGCATCGGTCAGTATCCGGGAGACCGATTCAAAGTGTCAACACTTCAATCCATATCGTTAACACTGTGTCGAGGATTGATTCAGGCAGGCCTTATGCTTGGCGCCGTGAGCTCACCCCAAAAGTCGCGCAGCCCCGAACCGGGATTGGCGCCGCGCATCGCCGACGCGCTGAAGCAGCTGATCTACGACGGCGAGTTCGCCCCCGGCGAGCGGCTCAACGAAGCGGCGCTGGCGCTGCGCATGGGAACGAGCCGCGGCCCCATCCGCGAAGCCGTGAAAGTGCTGGCCGGTTGGGGACTGGTCACGCCATCGCCCAACCGCGGCGTCTTCGTGCGCCAGCTGTCGGTGCGCCAGATGCTGGAGGTCTACGACCTGCGCGCGCTGGTGTTCGGCTTTGCCGCCGAGCGCGCCGCCGGACGCGCCGGCAAGGCCGACCACCGCGAGCTCAAGCGCCTGCTCGCGGCGATGGACAACGCCTGTGCCGCCGAGGACGGCACGGCCTACTACGAACTGAACCTGAGCTTTCACGCCAAGGTCCTGGCGCTGTCCGGCAACGAGCGGGCCTGCCAGGCCTACGACGACTACGTCAAGGAACTCCATCTGTTTCGCCGCCGCTATTTCAACGGCCCCGGCAACATGCGCAACTCGAACGAGCAGCATCGCCGGCTGTACGAGGCGATCGCCGCGGGCGACGGGTCATCGGCACGCCGGATCGCCGAGCGCCACGTGATCGAAGGCCGCGAGCGCCTGATGGCCACCCTGGACGCACCGCTGCGCTGATCAGGCGCGCAGGCCGCATGGTCCTTTCCGGCTGGCAGCCCACGTGCTGCTCGACGAGCCTTTCGAGGGCCTGGCGCCGACCATCGTTCAGGAGCTGTTCACCGTCTTCGACCGATTGCGCGGGCAAGTGTCCATCGTGATCGTGGAACACAATCACGATCTGGTGCTGGCGCTGGCCGACCGGGTGTTCGCGCTCGAACGCGGTGCCGTGTTCCATACCGGCTCGGCTCAGCCGTTGCTGGTCGACTTGGACTATCGCAAGAAGATCCTCTGGCTTTGATCACACCCGCCCGCCTGTTTCCTGGTGCCCCGCATGCATGACGTCCTCGTGATCGGCGGCGGCAATGCGGCGCTGTGCGCCGCGCTCACGGCGCGCGAAGCGGGTGCCTCCGTCCTGCTGCTCGAGGCTGCGCCGCGCGAATGGCGCGGCGGCAACACGATGCACACGCGCAACCTGCGCTGCATGCACGACGCGCCGCAGGACGTGCTGAGCGAGGCCTATCCCGAAGAAGAGTTCTGGCAGGACCTGCTCAAGGTCACCGGCGGGCAGACCTCGGAGCGGCTCGCGCGCCTGGTGATCCGCGCATCGTCGAGCTGCCGCGACTGGATGCGCCGCCACGGCGTTCATTTCCAGCCTTCGTTGTCGGGCACGCTGCACCTGAGCCGCACCAACGCGTTCTTCATGGGCGGGGGCAAGGCGCTGGTCAACGCCTACTACCGCAGCGCGCAGGACCTGGGCGTGCAGATCCGCTACGACGCGCCGGTCGATCGCCTGGAGCTCGCGGCGGGCCGCTTCGTGGCCGCACATGTCGGTGCCGAGCGAATCGAGGCGCGCAGCTGCGTGGTGGCCAGCGGCGGCTTCGAGTCCAACCGCGAGTGGCTGCGCGAGGCCTGGGGCCAGAACGAGCGCGGCGAATGGCCGGCCGACAACTTCGCGATCCGCGGCACGCGCTTCAACCGCGGCGTCTTGCTGCGCGACCTGCTCGCACAAGGGGCCGATGCGGTGGGCGACCCGACGCAAAGCCACTGCGTGGCCATCGACGCGCGCGCGCCGCTCTACGACGGCGGGATCTGCACCCGCGTCGACTGCGTCTCGCTCGGCGTCATGGTCAACCGCGACGGACAGCGCTTCTACGACGAAGGCGAGGACTTCTGGCCCAAGCGTTACGCGATCTGGGGCCGGCTGGTCGCGCTGCAGCCGGGGCAGCTCGGCTTCTCGGTCATCGATGCGAAGGCCGTGGGGCGCTTCATGCCGCCGGTGTTCCCCGGCGAGAAGGCCGACACGCCGGCCGAGCTGGCGCGTCGGCTGGGCCTGCCCGAGGCGGCCTTCGTCGCGACACTGAACGCGTTCAACGCCGCCTGCCGCGTCGGCAGCTTCGACCACGCCGTGCTCGACGACTGCCACACCGAAGGCTTGAGCCCCGCCAAGACCCACTGGGCCCGGCCGATCGACACGGCGCCGTTCTACGGCTATGCGCTCAAGCCCGGCATCACCTTCACCTACCTTGGCGTCAAGGTGGACGAGCATGCCGCCGTCCATTTCGGCGGGCAGCCCAGCGCCAATCTGTTTGCCGCGGGCGAGATGATGGCGGGCAATGTGCTCGGCAAGGGCTACACCGCCGGGGTGGGGATGACCATCGGCACCTGGTCGGGCCGGGTCGCGGGCGACGCCGCGGCACGCTTTGCACGTGCTGCGCCGCCGCTGCGGCCGGGAGAGCGCCTTGAAGCAGCTTGAGGCGCTGGCACGCGAGGCGCAAGCCCTGGCGGGCGGGCCGTGGCCGCCTGGTGTCGAGGCGGACCAGGGCAGCGCGGCCGAGAACGAGGTCGCGCGCGTCCTGCAGATCTGCAATGCCTGTCGCTATTGCGAGGGCTTTTGCGCGGTGTTTCCGGCGATGACGCGCCGTCTGGAGTTCCCCAAGGCCGACATCCACTACCTGGCCAATCTGTGCCACAACTGCGGCGCCTGTCTGCACGCCTGCCAGTACGCGCCGCCGCACGAGTTCGGCGTGAACGTGCCCAGGGCGATGGCCCAGGTGCGCGTCACCACGTATGCGGATTACGCCTGGCCGGCGGGCCTGGGGCGGCTGTACCGCCACGCGGGCCCGACCGTGGCGCTCGCGCTCGCGTTCGGCCTGGCGCTGTTCATCGCGCTGGTGCTGGCCGCGGGGGGCGGCTTGTGGCATGCGCCGCTGGCGGGCAACTTCTACGCGCTGCTGCCCCACGGCTTGATGGTCGGCCTGTTCGCGCCGGTGTTCGGCTGGGTGGTACTGGCGCTCGGCATCGGCGTGACGCGCTTCTGGGGCACGCTGTCACCGGGTGCGATGTCGGCCGAGGCGGCCGCCGAGGCCGCCGCCAACACGCTGGGGCTGAAGTACCTGGACGGCGGGCATGGCGAGGGCTGCAACGAGGCGGACGATCGCTTCACGCTGTGGCGCCGACGTTTTCATCACGCGACGTTCTACGGCTTCGTGTTGTGCTTCGCGGCCACGAGCGTGGCCACGCTCTACCACTACGCCTTCGCTTGGCACGCGCCGTACGCCTGGACGAGCCTGCCGGTGCTGCTGGGCACGGCGGGCGGGATCGGACTGCTCGTGGGTCCGGCGGGGCTGGCCGGGCTGAACCTGCGGCGCGATCGGCAGCATGGCGACGCCGCGCAGCGCACGATGGACCTCGGCCTGGTCGGGCTGCTGTTCCTGACCAGCCTCAGCGGGCTGGCGCTGCTGGCCTGGCGCGATACCGCTGCGATGGGCGCGCTGCTGGCGCTGCACCTGGGCTGCGTGATGGCGTTGTTCCTGACGATGCCCTACGGCAAGTTCGCCCACGGCGTCTACCGCGCGGCGGCACTCCTCAAGTGGTCGATCGAGCGGCGCCAGCCGAGCAGGCTTCGGCTGGGTTCAGAGTGAGTTGCCGTGCCGTCCGGTAGTGGCGACCAGGAGGCGCCTTGTCGCGTTGAGTGAGGTTCCCCGACAAAGAAAAACAGCCTGGAAGCCAAAGCTTCCAAGCTGTTGATCTAGAACGAATTGTTCTGGTGCGGCTGGCAGGAATCGAACCCACGACCCCTTGGTTCGTAGCCAAGTACTCTATCCAGCTGAGCTACAGCCGC
>JAYSLR010000568.1:0-1699 GCA_043725365.1 Rhizobacter sp.
GCGTGCAAGCGCGCCAGCGTCGCGAGGCGGTGGCTCTCGGCCTGCGGGTACAGCCGCCGCGACAGCAGCATCGTGCACGCGAACACGTGCGCGTCGTCCGGTGCGCACTCCGCGCGCGCCAGCTCGGCGCGCCAGAAGCTGCGATCGAAGGCGGCGTTGTGCGCGACCAGCGGGCAGCCCCTCGTGAAGCGCGCGACCTCGTGCATCACCGCGCGTGCCGGCGGCGCGGCCTGCACCATCTCGTTGCTGATGCCGGTGAGCTGCGTGATGAACGGCGGTACCCACGCGCCGCTGTTCATCAGGCTCTGGAAGCGGCCGACGATCTGACCGCCTTGCACCAGCACCGCGGCGATCTCGGTCGCACGACCTCCCTGCGTCGCGCCGAGGCCGGTGGTTTCGAAGTCGATGACGGCGACGGTCTGCGGCGGGTTCGTCATGGGCGTGCGCCGCGGGTGCTACAGCCGGCCGACGCAGCCCAGCGCACCGCAGCGGCAGCGCAGCTTGCCTTCATGGTGGGTCTCGCCGTAGTTCACGGTGAGCTCCTCGCCGGGGCTCACGTCGCGCATCGCGTAGAACTCGACGCGGCCCTGGCGGATGCGCAGCGCCGCGTTCGGGCGGCATGAATGGTTCGTGAAGCGCAGTGCGTCGCCGGACTGCGATGCGTCGATCGCACGCTTGTCGCTGAGCTCGACGATCATGATGCGCGCCGCGCCCTTCGCGCGGCGCCGTGCCTCGCGCACGCTGATCGCCTCACCGCGGATCTCGCCGATCTTGCGGCGCGCCGGGATCGGTTCGCCCGCGAAGGCGCCCTGGCCATCGATGCGACTGGGCCGCACCAGCACCGCGAACTTCTGCGGGTCGGTGCGCTGCCCCTTCACGCGCGCGGGGGGTGCGCTGCACGAGGGCGGGGCGGGCAGGCCGTGAAGTCGAGGCATGGCTCGCATTGTCGCGCCAAGGGCGCCGGCGAGGTCGGTTCACGCAGCGATCGCGTTGAGGCCGTGCATGGTTCGATAAGGCGCGGCCGAACGCTTCTTTTCGATTCATCGGGCGAGCCGAACCCCCGATAGTCTTGGTACAACACGTCAGATCAGGCATTCACCCACCATGCACCACGTCCAACCCAAGCAGTATTTCGCCGCCACGCAGCGCGCGGTGGCGAACGCCGAGGCGATCGAGTGGGAAGAATTGCCCTCGCTGGCCGGCTCGGTTGCACAGCGGCTCGCCGCACGCGGACGCGGGGCGCGCGAATCGCGATTCGGCGCCAACGATTCGGAGTTTGCAGCGGCGCCGCAGGTCCTCGGTACGCCCTGGGCGAGCACGCTGACGGCAGATCTCGACCCGATCACGGTCTCGCCGCCATTCGAGGAGACCCTCAACGGCCTGGTGACGCGCGAGGTCTACGAGCCCGATGTGTTCCGTCACTTCTTCGGGCACGGTGCCGGCGGGCGTTGACACCGTGTCCACGTGAAAAGGCCCCGCTTCGGCAGGGCCTTTCGTTCGAGCGAAGCCCGATGCGGGATCAGGTGTTCAGCTTGCGGCGGCGGGCCACGAAGCCGACGACACCCAAGCCGGCAAGCATCAGTGCATAGGTCTCGGGCTCCGGGACCGGGGGAGTCGTGCCGGTCGCGCCGATCTGGCCGGTGTTGCCGGCGACATCAAGCGTCGTGAACACATCGGCGGTGAAGAACGCGCTGGGGTT
>JAYSLR010000569.1:0-2032 GCA_043725365.1 Rhizobacter sp.
CTCGCGGCTGTCGAGCAGGTCGGCGATGCGGCGCTTCGCGAAGCAGCGCACCTCGCTCGCGCTCTGGTCGAACAGGTGGCCCGACAGGTAGAAGCCGAGCGCGCCCTTCTCGAGCGTGAGCCGTTCCTTGATGCTCCAGGTCTCGGCCGGCACGAGCGCCGGCTCCTGGGTGCTGGCACCGTGCTGGTCAGCGTCGCCGAAGTCGAACAGGCCGCCCTGGTCGGCGTGCGCTGCCTGGGTGTCGGCCCAGTCGAGCGCGAGGCCGCAGCTTGCGAGCATGCTGGCGCGGTCCGGGTGCAGTGCGTCGAACGCGCCGGCCTTGACCAGCGCCTCGACGACGCGCTTGTTGAGCTGCTTGCGGTCGACGCGCGCGCAGAAGTCGAACAGGCTGGTGAACGGGCCGCCCGCGGCGCCGCAGGCGCCGCCTCCCGATCCTTCGCGCGCCGCGACGATCGCCTCGATCGCGCCCTGCCCCGTGCCCTTGATCGCGCCGAGACCGTACTGAACGGTCTTGTCGGAAGTCGGCTCGAAGCGATGCACGCCCTTGTTGATGTCCGGCGGCTCGATCGTGACGCCGAAGGTCTTCGCGTCGATCAGCAACGCGCGCAGCTTGTCGCTGTCGTCCATCTCCACCGTCATGTTGGCGGCGAAGAACTCGGCCGTGCAGTGGACCTTGATCCAGGCCGTGTGATAGGCGAGCAGCGAGTACGCGGCGGCATGCGACTTGTTGAAGCCGTAGCCGGCGAACTTCTCCATCAGGTCGAAGACCTCGTCGGCAGCCTGTTGCGAGATGCCCTTGGTCGCCGCGCCGTCGCGGAAGATCTGGCGATGCTGCGCCATCTCCTCGGCCTTCTTCTTTCCCATCGCGCGGCGCAGCAGGTCGGCGCCGCCGAGCGAGTAGCCGCCCAGCACCTGGGCCGCCTGCATCACCTGCTCCTGGTAGACCATCACGCCGTAGGTCTCGCCGAGCACGGTCTCGAGCAGCGGGTGCGGGTAGCTGACCTCCTCCTTGCCGTGCTTGCGCGCGCAGAAGGTCGGGATGTTCTCCATCGGGCCGGGCCGGAACATCGCGTTCAGCGCGAACAGGTCCTCGATGCGCGTCGGCCGCGCATCCTTCAGCATGCGCTGCATGCCGGCGCTTTCGAACTGGAACACCGACTCGGTGCGGCCTTCGCTGAACAGCTTGTAGACGCGCTGGTCGTCGAGCGGCAGCTTGTCGTAGTCGAAGTCCTTGAACTGCGGGCGGCGCGCCTTGATGAAGTCCTTCGCGAGTTCGAGGATCGTCAGCGTCGCCAGCCCCAGGAAGTCGAACTTCACCAGGCCGATCGCCTCGACGTCGTCCTTGTCGAACTGGCTCACCGCGCTGTCGCTGCCGGGCTGCATGTAGAGCGGGCAGAAATCGGTGATCTTGCCCGGCGCGATCAGCACGCCGCCGGCGTGCATGCCCACGTTGCGCGTGATGCCCTCGACGCGGGTGGCGAGCGCGAGCAGTTCGGCGACCTCCTCCTCGGCCGCTTCGCGCTGCTCGAGCTCGGGCGCCTCCTTGCGTGCATAGATCAGGCCGGGGTCGGGCTTCTCGGGGACCTTGGCCAGCGTCACCTGCTTGCCGGGCGGCGCCGGGATCAGCTTGGCGATCGAGTCGACATGGCCATAGCCCATGCCGAGCACGCGGCCGATGTCGCGCAGCGCCGCCTTCGCCGCCATCGTGCCGAAGGTGGCGATCTGGCTCACCGCGTCGCGGCCGTACTTCTGCTTCACGTAGTCGATCACGCGGTCGCGGTTGCCCTGGCAGAAGTCGATGTCGAAGTCGGGCATCGACACGCGTTCGGGATTCAGGAAACGCTCGAACAGCAGGTTGTACTGCAGCGGGTCCAGCCCGGTGATGTTGAGCGAATACGCGACCAGGGAGCCGGCACCCGAGCCGCGCCCGGGCCCGACCGGGCAGCCGTTGTTCTGGGCCCAGTTGATGAAGTCGGCGACGATCAGGAAGTAGCCGGGGAAGCCCATCTTCAGGATCGTCGCGATCTCGAAG
>JAYSLR010000570.1:0-1602 GCA_043725365.1 Rhizobacter sp.
CGACAACTGGCGCTGGGCCGGCGTGCCGTTCTTCCTGCGCACCGGCAAGCGCCTGGCCGAGGGCCAGCGCATCATCTCGATCGCGTTCCGCGAGCCGCCGAAGAGCATGTTCCCGGCCGGCTCCGGCGTCGGCGCGCAGGGCCCGGACCACCTGACCTTCGATCTGGCCGACGCGTCCAAGATGTCGCTGTCGTTCTACGGCAAGCGCCCCGGCCCGGGCATGCGGCTGGACAAGCTGAGCCTGCAGTTCGCGATGCACGACACCGGCCTGATCGGCGACGTGCTCGAGGCCTACGAGCGGCTGATTCTCGACGCGATGCGCGGCGACCGCACGCTGTTCACGACCGCCGAAGGCATCGAGCGCCTGTGGGAGGTGTCGACACAGCTGCTCGAGGCGCCGCCGCCGGTGCGCCTGTACCCGCCGGGCTCGTGGGGCCCGAAGTCGATCCACCAGCTGATCGCGCCGCACGCGTGGCGGCTGCCGTTCGAGCGCGCCTGGCGCGACCCGAACAAGCTCGGCAGCTGAGCGTGTGACCCGCGCCCGCGGGCGCCGGTCAGCCGTTGCGCAGCACCGGGAAATCCTCCTCGAAGAACTCCCCGTCGCCGCGCGTGCCGGCGGCGCGGCGCTCGGCCTCCTGCGCGCGCAGCTGCACGCGGCGGATCTTGCCGGAGATCGTCTTCGGCAGCTCGGCGACGAACTCGATCCGGCGCACACGCTTGTACGGTGCGAGCTGCACCCGCGCGAACGCGAAGATCGCCTGCGCGAGCTCGGGCCCCGGCGTCGCACCGGCGACGAGGATCAGGAAGGCCTTCGGCACCGCCATGCGCAGCGGGTCGGGGCTGGGCACGATCGCGACCTCGGCGACGGCCTCGTGCTCGATCAGCGCGCTCTCGAGCTCGAACGGGCTGATGCGGTAGTCCGAGGCCTTGAACACGTCGTCGGCGCGGCCGACGAAGGTGATGTAGCCGTCGGCGTCGCGCGCCGCGACGTCGCCGGTGTGGTAGCGGCCGTCGCGCATCGCGTCGGCGGTCTTGTCGGCGGCGTCCTGGTAACCGTCCATCAGCCCGAGCGGGCGCTGGCCGCCGCCGCCGCCCAGGTCGAGGCAGACCTCGCCTTCGTCGGCCTCCTTCTCGTCGGCATCGAGCAGCACGACGCGGTAGCCGGGCAGCGGCCGGCCCATCGAGCCGGGCTTGAGTCTCTGGCCCGGCGGGTTGCCGATCTGCGCGGTCGTCTCGGTCTGGCCGTAGCCGTCGCGCAGGGTCAGGCCCCAGGCCGCGCGCACCTGTTCGATGATCTCGGGGTTCAGCGGCTCGCCCGCGCCGATCACCTCGCGCAGCGCGAGCCGCTCGCGGTAGGCCGCAAGGTCCTGCTGGATCAGCATGCGCCACACCGTCGGCGGCGCGCACAGGCTGGTGACGCGGTGCATCGCCAGCGCGTCGAGCAGCCGGGTCGCGTCGAAGCGCGTGTAGTTGTAGATGAAGATGCAGGCCGCCGCGTTCCACGGCGCGAAGAAGCAGCTCCACGCGTGCTTGGCCCAGCCCGGCGACGAGATGTTCAGGTGCACGTCGCCGGGGCGCAGGCCGATCCAGTACATCGTCGAC
>JAYSLR010000571.1:0-4942 GCA_043725365.1 Rhizobacter sp.
CCCGGCGAGATGCCGTTGACGCGGATGCCGTGCGGTGCCATCGCCAGCGCCGCCGACTGCGTGTAGCTGATCACCGCCGCCTTGCTCGCGCAGTAGTGCGCGACCAGCGCCTCGCCGCGCCGCCCGGCCTGCGACGCGAGGTTGACGATGCTGCCCTTCCTGCCGTCGGCGACCAGTTGCTGCAGCACCGCCTGCATCGTGAAGAACAGGCCCTTGACGTTGACGTCGAAGATGCGCTGGTAGCTGCGCTCGTCGGCCTCGAGCAGCGGCGCGAGATCGAACACCGCGGCGTTGTTGAACAGCACCGTGACCGTGCCGAAGCGCGCGCGCGCGGCGGCGATCATCGCGGCAATGCTGTCGGCCTTCGCGACGTCGGCGGCCACGTACTGGAGCTGCTGCGGATGGGCTGCGATCAAGGCGGCCAGCTCGGCCGGCGCGGCGGCGCCGAGGTCGACCGCGGTGCAGCGCGCGCCTTCGTCCAGGTACGCCTTCGTCACCGCGAGACCGATGCCGCCGCCCGCGCCGGTGATCAGCGCGTGATGCGCCTTGAGTTGCTCAGACACGAGAGTTGTCCTTCACGAACTGCCGGACCTCGGCATGTGCCGCGGCCAGCGCCGCGACGAGCCTCGGGTCGCCGGCCAGCGGGCCCCACAGGATCGGATCGCGGCTGAACGCCGCCAGCGGATCGGCGCTTTCGAACAGCGCGTGCGCGGCCGCCGCATCCATGCCCTGGTCCTGGTACTCGAACGGCAACTCGCCGCGGTGCCAGCGACCGAGGAACTCGAAGAAAAGCGCCGGCAACTTCGCGGTCGCGGCGATCGAGGCGCCACGCGCCAGGCACTCGCGCAAGGTCGGCCACAGGAAGCCGGGAATCTTCGCGAAGCCGTCGGCGGCGACGCGCTGGTTCGTGTCCTGGATGTGCGGGTTGCTGAAGCGGTCGAGGACGACGTCGCGGTACGCGGCGAGATCGACCGGGTACGGGCTCATGTCGGCGTGCAGCGACGGGATCACGTCATCCGTCACGTAGTCGAACGCCATCTTGCGGATCGACGGATGGGCGACACCGTCGTGGATGTACTTCAGCCCGATCAGCGTGCCGGCCCACGCGAAGCAGCTGTGGCTCGAGTTGAGGATGCGGATCTTCGCCTCCTCGTAGGGCAGCACCGAATCGACCATCTCCGCGCCGACCCGTTCCCAGGCCGGGCGCCCGGCGATGAAGTGGTCTTCGATGACCCACTGGATGAACTTCTCGCCCATCACCGGCGCAGCGTCGTCGAAGCCGGTGGCCGCCTTCACGCGCACGGCCACCTCGGGCAGCGGTCGCGGCGTGATGCGGTCGACCATGTCGTTCGGCGTGCTGGTGCTGGCCCGCACCCAGGCCAGCAGTGCGTCGTCACCGCGGCGCGCGAGGAAGTCGGCGAAGCCGGCGCCGAAGCGCTCGCCGTTGCTGCGCAGGTTGTCGCAGTTGAGCAGCGTGACCGGGCCGGCGCCGCGCGTCCTGCGCTCGTTCAGGATCGCGGCCAGCGCGCCGTAGATCGTGCTGCGCGTCGTGCCCGCGAGGTCGCTGGCGAGCTCGGGGTAACTCGTCTCGAGGCGGTTGTCGCTGTCGAGGTAGTAGCCGGCCTCGGTGACAGTGAACGAGATGATGCGGGTGTTCGCATCGGCCCCGACCTCGATCAGGCCGGCCAGCGACGGCTCGTACGGAATGACCTGCCGGATCGACGTGATGCGTTCGTAGTGGCGCTCGCCGGCCGGCGACACCGTCTCGAGCGTGTAGGCGCCGCCCTGCCGCTGCAGCGCCGCGACGGTGTCGGCCATGTCGGGGCGCAGGTTGCCGCCGGCGAGCACCCAGCTCGGACCCTGCGATCGCGCGGCCTCCTGCCGGATCAGTTCGTGCAGGTAGACGGCCTGGTGGGCGCGGTGGAATGAGCCCAGCCCGAGGTGCAGGATGACGAAGGGCTTGTCCATGTCACGCGGCCCGCTGCATCTCGCGCAACGCGCGGCCCTGGTGGTCGAAGAACAGCAGCGCGGTCGGATCGATCTGCACGCCGACCGCATCGCCCGGCTTCAATGCCGTGCGCTCGCTCTGGCGCGACACCAGCGCCACGTTCGCGCCGACGCGGGTGTGGATCAGCGTGTCGGAGCCGAGCGACTCGACCAGTTCGACCCTGGCCGGGATGCCCTGGTCCGCAGCGCCGACGCGCACCGACTCCGGCCGCACGCCGACCGAGCCGTCGGCCGGCAGCCGAAGGCCCGCGATGCGCGTCAGCTCGGGCAGCGCGGCAGCAGCGAGCACGTTCATCTGCGGCGTGCCGATGAACTGCGCGACGAACTGGTTCGCCGGCCGGTCGTAGAGCTCCAGCGGCGCGCCGACCTGCTCGATCAGGCCGTCGCGCAGCACGACGACGCGATCCGCCAGCGTCATCGCCTCGATCTGGTCGTGCGTGACGTAGATCGTGGTCGCGCCGAGGCTGCGATGCAGGTTCGCGATCTCGACGCGGGTCTGGCCGCGCAGCGCGGCATCCAGGTTCGACAGCGGCTCGTCGAACAGGAACACCTTCGGCGCGCGCACGATCGCACGGCCGATCGCCACGCGCTGGCGCTGGCCGCCCGACAGCTCCTTCGGCGTGCGCTGCAGGTACTGCGTCAGGTTCAGGATCTTCGCGGCGCGTTCGACCTTCTCCTTGCGCACCGCGACGTCGACCTTCGCCAGCTTGAGCGCGAACGACATGTTGTCGAACACCGTCATGTGCGGGTACAGCGCGTACGACTGGAACACCATCGCCAGGTCGCGCTTGCTCGACGGCAGCTCGGTGATGTCGCGGCCGTCCAGCGAGATCGTGCCGGACGTGACCGACTCGAGCCCGGCGATCAGGCGCAACAAGGTCGACTTGCCGCAGCCCGACGGGCCGACGAAGACGACGAACTCGCCCTTGTTGACGGCCAGGTCGATGCCCTTGATGGTGCGCACCGGCCCGAACTCCTTGACGATGTTCTTCAGTTCGAGGAAGGCCATGGGGTTGCTCCTTACTTCACCGCGCCGAAGGTCAGGCCCTGGACGAGTTGCTTTTGACTGAACCAGCCGAACACGATGATCGGCGCGATCGCGAGCAGCGAGGCCGCCGACAACTTGGCCCAGAACAGGCCTTCGGGGCTGGAGTACTGCGCGATCAGCGCGGCCAGCGTGCCGGCGTTCGCCGAGGTCAGGTTCAGCGACCAGAACGCCTCGTTCCAGGCCAGCACCAGGCACAGCAGGCCGGTGGAGGCGATGCCGCCCATCGTCAGCGGCAGGATCGCGTGGCGGAACTCGTCCCAGACGGTCGCGCCGTCCAGGCGCACCGCCTCGAGGATGTCGTTCGGCACCTCCTTGAACGCGCTGTACAGCATCCACACCATGATCGGCAGGTTCGACAGGGTGAACACGATGATCAGCGCCGGCAGCGAATCGAGCATGCCGGTGGTCTGCGCCATCACGTACACCGGCACCAGCGCGCCGACCGCCGGCATCATCTTGGTCGACAGCATCCACATCAGGATGTCGCGCGTCTTGCGGGTGCGGAAGAACGCCATCGAGTACGCGGCCGGCGCGGCGATCAGGAGGCCGAGCACGGTCGAGACCACGCTGGTGATCAGCGAGTTGAACGCGTAGTGCAGGTAGTCGCTGCGCGCCTGCACCTCGACGAAGCTGGCCAGCGTCGGCGTGAAGAACAGCTGGCCCGCGATCGCCTGGCCCTCGGTCTTGAAGGCCGTGATGCCGAGCCAGAACAGCGGGAAGAACAGCAGCAGCGCGATGAACCACGACGCGACCGTGCGCACGAGCGGAAAGGGGGGCTTCTTGCTCATGGCGTCAATCCAGGTTCTTGCCGACCATGCGGATCAGGAACACCGCCGCGATGTTGGCCAGCACCACCGCGAACAGCGCACCGGCCGAGGCCACGCCGACGTCGAAGCTCATCAGCGCCTGCTTGTAGATCAGGAACGCGAGGTTGGTGCTGGCGTTGCCGGGGCCGCCGCTGGTGGTCGTGAAGATCTCGGCGAACACGCTCATCAGGAAGATCATCTCGATCATCACGACGACGGCGATCGAGCGGCCCAGGTGCGGCAGCGTCAGGTACCAGAACTGGTGCAGCCGGGTCGCGCCGTCCATGCGCGCCGCCTCCATCTGCTCGCGGTCCAGCGACTGCAGCGAGGTGATGAAGATCAGGCACGCGAACGGCAGCCACTGCCAGGCGAGGATGATGATCACCGACAGCAGCGGCCAGTCGGTCATCCAGTCGACGGGCGTTGCGCCGAAGAAGGTCCACACGCGCCCGAGCACGCCGTAGATCGGGTTCATCATCATGTGCTTCCACAGCAGCGCGTTGACCGTGGGCATCACGAAGAACGGCGAGATCAGCAGCACGCGCACGATGCCCTGGCCGGGGAAGGGCTCGTTGACCAGCAGCGCCAGCCCCACGCCCATCACCACCGTGATCACGATCACCCAGCCGAGCAGTTCCAGCGTCTGCAGCACCGCGGGCCAGAAGTCCGGATCGGTGATGAAGTAGCGGAAGTTCTCCAACCCGACGAAGCCGTGCTCGCCCGGCTGGTTCAGGTTGTAGTGGATCAGTGCGAAGTAGATCGTCATCGCGAGCGGCACGATCATCCACGCGAACAGCGTGACGACCGCCGGCGCCAGCAACGCGCGAGGCATGAAACGGGACATGGTGTGGGCCTCCGTCAGACTCCCAGGGGTGCCCGGCGAGAGCGGGCCGAGCGCCGGGCCGCTGTGGGCCACGAAGAGGCCCACCTCGCGGCCCTCGGCCGGCCCGCATCCCTCCGGGGGATCGGTCGATGTATCCATCGACCGAGGGGCTGTCATCTACTTCTTGTAGTAGCCGGCCTTGGTCATCTCGCGCTCGGCCGCGATCTGCGAGGTCTTCAGCGCCGCATCGACCGTGAC
>JAYSLR010000572.1:0-3133 GCA_043725365.1 Rhizobacter sp.
GCTTTCGCCGCGCCTCCTCGACGTCGGCTCCGGCCTGGCGGTGTTCCCGCACCGCATGAAGCAGGCGGGTTGGCGCTGCACCGCGCTCGATCCCGACCCGCGCGCGGCCGAGCATGCGCGCGAGGCCGCCGGCGTGGAGGCCATCGCCGGCGATTTCCTCTCGGTCCCGGCGGAGCGCCTCGGCGCCTACGACGTGATCAGCTTCAACAAGGTGCTGGAGCACGTGCTCGATCCCGTGCCGCTGCTGCAGAAGGCGGCGCGCCACCTGGCGGCACCTGGCTTCGTCTACGTCGAAGTGCCCGACGGCGAGGCTGCCGCCGCCGAAGGCAAGGGGCGGGAAGAGTTCTTCATTGAGCACCACCACGTCTTCAGCCCCGACTCCGCGCGGCTCCTTGCGCGCCAGTCCGGCTTCGAGCCGCTGACCGTGGAGCGGGTGCGCGAGCCGAGCAGTAAATTCACCCTGCGCGCCTTCCTCGCGCCGCGCGCCGCATGAGCCGCTGGCGACGCTCGCTGCCGTTCGAGGCCGACAGCGCGGCGCAACGCATCGAGCAATGGACCTACGCGCCGCCCTCGGGCGCGGCGCGCGACTACGAGGTGGCCGTGCAGTTGGGCAAGTCCCTGGACGTTCTGGCGCTGAAGGGCGCGGACCTGAAGGAAGTGCGCGACTACCACGCCTTCCTGCACAAAACCGCGGCTCAGCTGTACGCGCCAGGCGCCGGCGCGGTTCCCCAGGCGGCCTGTCCGATCTGCCGCGGCTCGCTGGCGAACGCCGCCGTTGAGCTGCGCGTGTTCGGCATTCCCTACCTGCGCTGCCCGGAATGCGCGCATGTCGCCGTCGGCCTCAAGCCCGACGCGGCGGCGCTGGAGCGGGTGTTCGCCGAGTCCGAAGGGCATTCGGCCGGCTACGTCGATCCCGCCGCGCTGGAAACGCGCATGCGGCAGATCGTCGCGCCCAAGCTCGACTGGTGCCTCGCCCAGTACCACGCCCGCTACCGGCGCGCGCCGGCGGGCGTTACCGACGTCGGGGCGGGCGCTGGGCATTTCGTGGCCGGCGCGGCGCGCCGCGGTCTGCAGGCCCAGGGATTCGAGAAGTCGCGCACTTCGCGCGCCTTCGCCAGGCAGGCGTTCCAGGTCGAGCTGCGCGCCGACGACTACCTCGCCGCGAAGGACGCGCCCTGCGAGCTGATCACCATGTGGGGCCTGCTCGAGTACCTGCAGGATCCGCGCGCCTTCTTGCACGCCGCGCGCCGCGCCATCGCGCCCGACGGACTGCTGGTAGTGGAAGTGCCGCGCGCCGACGCCCTCGGCACGCGCGTGCAGGCGATGGAAGGTGCGATCGTCGCCCGGCACATGGATCCGACCTCCCACGTCAACGCCTTCAGCGACGAGTCGCTGTGCACCGCGCTCGTCGAAGAGGGCTTCGAGCCGGTGGCCGCCTGGTATTTCGGCATGGACGCCTACGAGGCGCTGGTGCAGGCCGCGCTGCGCGCCGGCGACGACGCGCTGCTCGGCCGCGCGGCGGAGCTCATCCCGGTGCTGCAGCACGCAGCGGACCTCGGCCGGCAATGCGACGACGTCATCGTCGCCGCGGTGCCGGCGCGGCGCTAGATTCGTGGCCCGCCCGCTCTTCATCCTCGGCCTGGCGCGCTCCGGCACCAACTTGCTGGCGCGCATGCTCGACCGGCATCCGCAAGTCTGCGTCGCGCTGGACCCCCTGATGCCGGTGTTCCGCTCGTTGCGCAACGCGATCATGACGAAGTCGGCGCTCCCGGGCTTCGATCCGGCATCGCCGTTCCAGGATTTCTATTTCAGCCCGGACGGGCCTGCGGCGCTCGATGCGCTGCTGAGCGGCGATGCGGACCTGCCGATTAATGCCACTGAACTCTCGCGCCTGCGCGACGCGGTCCGCGAACGCGCTTCCCTGGAGTCGCCCGCGCTCGGCGCGCGGCTCGCCGCCATTCAGGGAACGAGCTATTCCGAACTGATCCGCAATGCGCTCGAACTCATTGCCTCGACAAGGCCCGGTGCGCGCTGGGTTGGCTGCAAGGAAGTCTGGATCTTGGACTTCGTGCCCCTGCTGGCGCGCGCGTTCCCCGATGCTCGTTTCTACGTCATCGAGCGCGATCCGCGCGCCATTATCGCGTCGCTGCTCGCCATGGCTGAGCGCGAACCGACCCAAGCGGCCCACACGCCGTCCTACATGAGGCACTGGCGCAAGGGCATCGCGCTTGCGCGCCGCTTTGCCTCGCAGGCCGGCCTGAAGGATCGTTTTCGCGTCATTTCCTACGAGACCCTCGCCCGTGCGCCGGATGCCGTAGCGCGGCGGTTGTGCGACGAACTGGAGTTGGAATATCGGGACGGCATGCTTTCGCTTTCGGCGGAGGGCTGGAGCGGCAACAGCAGTTTCGCCGAAGGCCGCGACGTCTATGAATCCAGCGTGGATCGATGGATGGCCAGCCTGCCGGCTGATGCGCGCGCCGCCACGGATTACCTGTGCGGGCCAGAAATGGCGCTGACGTCTTATCGGCCTGAAGCTCATGTTGCGACAGATTCCGTACGCGCTTACCTTCAGGGCGCCGACCGCGCACCGGTATCCTGGCAGAGCAGCAGTGGCGATGCGGCGGCGGACATGGCCCACGAGCAAGCACGCCATGGGTTGCTCGCAGCTTCCGAGCGGGCGCGCGGGCATGAGGTGAGAGAGAATTTCCTGTTCGGCGAGACTTTTGACGCCATTTTGGCGGCGCGGTCCGCCAGTGTTCCCGCAATAAGAGGGGTCAAGGCAACATGAGCGAGAAATTCGACTACAAGGAGTACGTGACCGACGAGTTGTTCCTGCGCGACTACAACGCCTACCAGGCGAAGTACGCGAAGCAGATGCGCGAAAGCGACAAGATACTGGTCGGCCTCATCCAGGATCTCCTGAAAAACCGGCCGGCATCTGCCGGTCGCGGGAAACTGCTCGACATCGGATGCTCGACGGGCAACCTGCTGCTGCACCTCAAGCGGCTTCTGTCCGACGTTGATCTGGTGGGCGGCGACCTCGCCGAGTCGTCGCTTGCGGAATGCCGTGCGAACCCGGAACTGAAGGGCATCGACTTCGAGACACTCAACATCCTCGATCTGCCGAAGGCGG
>JAYSLR010000573.1:0-2439 GCA_043725365.1 Rhizobacter sp.
TGTACTGGTTCGTGCGCATGCTCGACGGCGGCGTCGATCCGCGCTACGCGGCGCGCCGGCTGGTGCGCATGGCCAGCGAGGACATCGGCCTGGCCGACCCGCGCGCGCTGCGCCTGGCGCTCGACGCCGCCGAGACCTACGAGCGCCTCGGCTCGCCCGAAGGCGAGCTCGCGCTCGCGCAGGCGGTCGTCTACCTCGCGGTCGCGCCGAAGAGCAACGCGCTTTACATGGCGTACCAATCGGCGCGAGCATTCGTCCGGCAGGACGGCACCCGCCCGGTGCCGCTGCGCCTGCGCAACGCACCGACGGCGCTGATGAAGGGCCTGGACTACGGCCGTGGCTACCGCTACGCACACGACGAGGAAGGCGGCTTTGCCGCCGGCGAAAGCTACTGGCCGGATGATATGAAGGCGCCGCAGTTCTACGCGCCGGTCGACCGTGGGCTGGAAATCCGTATCAGCGAGAAGCTGCGCGAGTTGCGCCGCCTCAACGAGGCCGCCGCCAAGCCCGAGTGAATGCCGAAGATGCGCGGATTCGCTGACACCATTTGACCGCGCTGTCATCGGGAAAGTCAGAGTCGGGGTGCTCCACACAGGCTCCTAGAATCCGCAACCGCCCGGGCCGTGTCCGCGTCGAACAGCGACAGTCGGCGCAGACCGTGGCCGGAATATTGCTACTGGATGACGCACGGGATCGGACCGCGGTGCACGCCTCGGCCGGAGTCGACAACGCAGGAGAGAACGCCCATGGACACCTTCATCCAGCAGATCATCAACGGTCTGGTGCTCGGCAGCGTCTACGCGCTGGTCGCGCTGGGCTACACGATGGTCTACGGCATCATCAACCTGATCAACTTCGCGCACGGCGATGTGCTGATGGTGGGCGCGCTGACGAGCTGGACGGTGGTCACCGCGATGGCCGACCTCGGGCTGCCGGGCTGGCTGCTGCTGCTGATCTCGCTGATCGCGGCGATCATCGTGTGCTGTGTACTGAACTACACCATCGAGAAGATCGCCTATCGGCCGCTGCGCAACGCGCCGCGCCTGGCGCCTTTGATCACCGCGATGGGCATGAGCCTGCTGCTGCAGACGCTGGCGATGATCATCTGGAAGCCGAACTACAAGTCGTACCCGATCCTGCTGCCGGGCGACCCGTACACGATCGGCGGCGCGGTCATCAACAACGTGCAGATCATGATCCTGGTCGTCACCGCGGTCGTGCTCAGCAGCCTGATGTACCTCGTCAACAAGACCAAGCTCGGCCGTGCAATGCGCGCCACTGCCGAGAACCCGCGCGTGGCCGGTCTGATGGGCGTGAAGCCCGACGCGGTGATCTCGGCCACCTTCATCATCGGCGCCGCGCTGGCCGCGCTCGCCGGCGTGATGTACGCGGCCAACTACGGCTCGGTGCAGCACACGATGGGCTTCCTGCCCGGGCTGAAGGCCTTCACCGCGGCGGTGTTCGGCGGCATCGGCAACCTCGCCGGCGCGATGGTCGGCGGCGTGCTGCTCGGTCTGATCGAGTCGCTCGGCGCCGGCTACATCGGCGCGCTCACCGGCGGTGTGCTGGGCAGCAACTACCAGGACATCTTCGCCTTCATCGTGCTCATCCTCGTGCTGACGCTGCGACCGCAGGGCCTGCTCGGCGAGCGCGTGGCGGACCGGGCCTGAGCGGGAGCACCTCATGAAGACCAACAAGATCACCGTCGTCGCCGTCGCGATCGGCCTGGCCGTCCTGCCGCTGGTGGCGCAGTACTTCGGCAACGCCTGGGTCCGCATCATGGACATCGCGCTGCTGTACGTGCTGCTGGCGCTCGGCCTGAACATCGTGGTCGGTTTCGCGGGGCTGCTCGACCTGGGCTACGTCGCGTTCTACGCGGTCGGCGCCTACATGTTCGGGCTGCTCGCGTCGTCGCAGCTGACCGACAGCTTCCCGGCCATCGCCGCGATGTTCCCGAACGGGCTGCACACGCCGTGGTGGGTGATCATCCCGCTGGGCGCGGTGCTGGCCGGCGGCGCCGGCGTGCTGCTGGGCGCGCCGACACTGAAGCTGCGAGGCGACTACCTCGCGATCGTCACGCTCGGCTTCGGCGAGATCGTGCGCGTGTTCATGAACAACCTGGACGCGCCGATCAACATCACCAACGGCCCGAAAGGCATCACCGGCATCGACGACATCAAGATGTTCGGCATGAATCTGGGCAAGACCGGCCACCTGTTCGGCATGGAGCTGCCCAAGGTCACGAACTACTACTACCTGTTCCTGGCCCTGGTGCTGATCGGCATCGTCGTGTGCTACCGGCTCGAGCGCAGCCGCATCGGCCGCGCCTGGATGGCGATCCGCGAGGACGAGGTCGCGGCCAAGGCGATGGGCATCAACACCCGCGACCTTAAGCTGCTCGCGTTCGGCATGGGAGCCACCTTCGGCGGTGTCGCCGGA
>JAYSLR010000574.1:0-3456 GCA_043725365.1 Rhizobacter sp.
CTCTCGGCCCGCACCCTGCGCGCGCTCTACAACGCACGCGACCTGATGGACGCGAAGTTCCGCCACAACCCGGTGAACCGCGCGACCTTCATGAAGATCATGATGGAGCACGAGGGCCAGACTCACGCGTTCCGGCTGATGAACCAGACCAGCGTGCTCGGCCGCTACCTGTGGGTGTTCCGGCGCATCGTCGGGCAGATGCAGCACGACCTGTTTCACGTGTACACCGTCGACCAGCACATCATCATGGTGCTGCGCAACGTGCGGCGCTTCTTCATCCCCGAGCATGCCCACGAGTACCCGTTCTGCTCGCAGCTGGCGTCGAACTTCGACCGGCCGTGGGTGCTGTACGTCGCGGCGCTGTTCCACGACGTCGCGAAGGGTCGCGGCGGCGACCATTCCGAGCTCGGCGCGAAGGAGGTGCGGCGCTTCTGCCGCGACCACGCGGTGCCGCGCGAGGACGCCGAGCTGATCGAGTTCCTCGTCGAGGGTCACCTGACGATGTCGCGCATCGCGCAGAAGGAGGATCTGTCGGATCCCGACGTGATCGACGCCTTCGTCAAGCGGGTCGGCAGCGAGCGTCGCCTGACCGCGCTGTACCTGCTGACCGTGGCCGACATCCGCGGCACCAGCCCGAAGGTCTGGAATGCCTGGAAGGGCAAGCTGCTCGAGGACCTGTACCGGCTGACGCTGCGCGCGCTCGGCGGCGCGCGGCCGAACATGGACGCCGAGGTCGAGGCGCGCAAGCTCGAGGCGCGCCAGATGCTGAACCTCGCGTCGCTCGCGCCGGGCGTGCAGCACCCGCTGTGGGAGACGCTGGACCTGAGCTACTTCGCGCGCCACGACGCCGCCGACATCGCCTGGCACACGCGCTCGCTGCTCGGCCTCGTCGACTCGAAGGCCGCGATCGTGCGGGCGCGCGTGTCGCCGCTCGGCGAGGGCCTGCAGGTGCTGGTGTACGCGCCCGACCAGCGCGACCTGTTCGCGCGCATCTGCGGCTACTTCGACGGCGCCGGCTTCAACATTCTCGACGCGAAGGTCCACACAACCCGCAGCGGCTATGCGCTGGACACCTTCCAGGTCAACAGCCCGAGCCTGGAGCCGCATTTCCATGACGTGAGCTACCGCGACCTGATCAGCTACGTCGAGACCCAGCTCGGCCTGGCGCTGGCCTCGACCGAGGCGCTGCCCGAGCCCGGGCGCGGGCGGATCTCGCGGCGCGTGCGCTCGTTCCCGATCACGCCGCGCGTCACGCTGCGGCCCGACGAGCGCGCCCAGCGCTGGCTGCTCGGCGTCTCGGCCAGCGACCGATCCGGGCTGCTGTTCTCGATCGCACGCGTGCTCGCGCGCCACCACATCAACCTGCAGCTGGCGAAGATCACGACACTGGGCGAACGCGTCGAGGACACCTTCCTGATCGACGGGCCCGCGCTGCAGCAGAACAAGGTGCAGCTGCAGATCGAGACCGAGTTGCTGGACGCGCTCGCGCCGTGAACGCCACCCGATGCTGTTGACGATCACGGCGGCTGACCTGCTGGCGCGGCTGGACGAGTTCGGCACGCTGATCGATGCGCGCTCCGAGAGCGAGTACGCGCTCGACCGCCTGCCCGGCGCCGTCAACTGGCCGTCGCTGACCGACGCGCAGCGCATCGTCGTCGGCACCGAGTACGTGCAGGTCTCGCCCTTCCTCGCGAAGAAGCGCGGCGCCGCGCTGGTGGCGCGCAACATCGCCGACCACATCGAGCGCGAGGTGCTGGCCAAGCCCAAGGACTGGCGCCCGCTCGTCTACTGCTGGCGCGGCGGATCGCGCAGCGGCGCGCTGGCGACCGTGCTCGACCAGATCGGCTTTCGCGTGCACCGCCTCGAAGGCGGCTACCAGGCGTATCGGCGCGCGGTCGCCGCGGCACTCGAGACGCTGCCGGTGCGCTTCGACTACCGCGTGATCTGCGGCAGCACCGGCGCCGGCAAGAGCCGGCTGCTGCAGGTGCTGCGCGCGCAGGGCGCGCAGGTGCTCGACCTGGAGGCACTGGCGAACCACCGAGGCTCGGTGCTCGGCCTCGTGCCGGGCCAGCCGCAGCCGGGGCAGAAGCAGTTCGAGTCGCGCGTCTGGGACGATCTGCGCCGCTTCGATCCGGCACGTCCGGTCTACGTCGAGAGCGAGAGCCGCAAGATCGGCGACCTGCGCGTGCCGCCGGCGCTGATCGAGCGCATGCGCGCAGCGCCGTGCCTGCGCCTCGAGCTGGCGCTCGACGCGCGCGTGCACCTGCTGCTGGAGGACTACGACTTCTTCGTCGCCGACCCCTCGGCGTTCTGCGCGCGCCTGGACGCGCTGCGGTCGATCCGCGGGCACGAGGTCGTGAACGCCTGGCAGGCGGCGGTCCGCGCCGGCCGCACCCCCGAGGTCGTGCGCGACCTGCTGCTCGCCCACTACGACCCGATCTACGCGCAGTCGATGAAGCGCAACTTCGCCGGCGCCTCCGCGCCGCACCTCGACCTGTCGTGGGACGGCAGCGATGCCGGCCTGCGCGCCGCCGCGGCAGCGGCGATCGAAGCCGGCTGAGCCGGCCCGATTCCCTTGGAAGCCTTCCTCGTCTCGATCGGCGTCGTCGCGCTCGGCGAAATGGGTGACAAGACCCAGCTGCTGGCGATGCTGCTCGCGATCCGGTTCCGCCGGCCGGTGCCCATCATCCTGGGCATCTTCGTCGCGACGCTGTTCAACCACGCGAGCGCCGGCCTGGTCGGCAGCTGGGTCGCGGCGACGCTGGGGCCGACGACGCTGCGCTGGGTGATCGGCGTGTCGTTCATCGCGATGGCCGCCTGGATGCTGATCCCCGACAAGATCGACACCGGCGAGGCGACCGCGCCGCAGCGTTTCGGCGTGTTCGGCAGCACCGTGATCGCGTTCTTCCTCGCCGAAATGGGCGACAAGACGCAGATCGCCACGGTCGCGCTGGCCGCGCGCTTTCACGACCTGTGGGCGGTCGTCGCCGGCACGACGCTGGGAATGATGATCGCCGACGTGCCGGCGGTGCTGGTCGGCGATCGGCTGGCGAAGCGGATTCCGATGAAGCTCGTCCACGGCATTGCCGCGGCGATCTTCGCGGCGCTGGGGTTGCTGACGCTGTTCAACGTCGGCCAGCTGTTCTGAGCGCGTTCGATCGCACCCCAGCCGACCGCCTGCAGGCGGTCGTCGTTCGCCAGGAGAAGAAGAGTCCGCAGGGACTCTTCTTCGTCCGGGCTCACCCCATGTGCAGGCCGCCGTTGACGGAGAAGTCCGCACCCGTCGCGAAACCCGATTCGTCGGACGCGACCCAGGACACCATCGACGCGATGTCGTCGGGCGTGCCCAGCCGCTTGACCGGGATGCCGGCGATGATCTTGTCGAGCACGTCCTGGCGGATCGCCTTGACCATGTCGGTGGCGATGTAGCCGGGGCTCACGGTGTTGACCGTCACG
>JAYSLR010000575.1:0-3832 GCA_043725365.1 Rhizobacter sp.
CTTCTACCTGTCGGGCCACCTGTTCGACCAGAGCGCGAGCGAGGTGCGCTGCTTCGCGAAGCGCCGCATCGCCGACCTGCTCGACAGCCGCGAGCCGCAGCTGCTCGCCGGCATCGTCACGGACTTGCGCATCATCAACGGCCAGCGCGGCCGCGTCGCGATCTTCAGGCTCGACGACAAGAGCGAGGCGATCGAGGCGGTCGCCAACGAGGAACTGCTGAACGCGAACCGCGATCTGTTCAAGGACGACGAACTGATCATCGTCCAGGGCAAGGTTCAGCCCGATCGCTTCTCGGGCGGCCTGCGCCTGACGGTGGCGCAGGTCTGGGATCTGGCGGGCGCGCGCTGCCGCTTCGGCAAGTACCTGCGCGTCGCCGTGAACGGCAGCGTGCCGCCGGTGGCCGAGGTGCTGCGCGACTTCCCGTCGCGCCGCCTCGTGACCGAGCACGGCGATCTGCCGCAGGGGCTGACGGTGCGGCTGGAGCTGCAGCGCGAGGCCGCCAGCGGTGCGCTCGACCTCGGCGACGCGGCGCGCTTCTACCCGACCGATGCGGCGCTGGCGCGCTGGCGCGCCGGTGCGCACCACGGTCAGGCGGCTGTGGTCTACGACTGACGTGATGTCGCGCCTTCAGTCGCGCCCGGCGTGCGCCGATAACGCGTGATGAGTTCGACCGTGCCGACCACCGGGCTGGTGCTGACGGGCGGTGGTGCGCGCGCCGCCTACCAGGTCGGCGTGCTGAAGGCGATCGCGCAGATCCGGCGCGACAGCGGTCACGCGGCCGGGCCGAATCCGTTTCCGGTCATCACCGGCACCTCGGCCGGCGCGATCAATGCCGCCGCGCTGGCCTGCGGCGCCGACGACTTCGACGCTGCGGTGCGTAACCTGTGCGAGGTCTGGGAGAACTTCCACGCCAGACAGGTCTACCGATCGGATTCGCTCGGCGTGATCCGCACCGGCGCGCGCTGGCTGACGATGATGTCGATCGGCTGGGTGCTTGCGCGCTGGTGGCGGACCCCGCCGCGCTCGTTGCTGGACAACACGCCACTGCAGCGCCTGTTGACGCGGCTCGTCGACACCGAACGCATGCACCGGATGATGCGCGACGGGCACCTGAAGGGGCTCGCCGTTACCGCGTCGAGCTACGGCTCGGGGCTGCACGTGACCTTCTACGATGCGGTGTCCGACATCATGCCTTGGACGCGTTCGCAGCGCATCGCGGTGCGCGCGCAGATCGGTGTGCGGCATCTGCTGGCGTCGTCGGCGATTCCGTTCGTGTTCCCGGCGGTGGCGCTGAAGATCGATGGCCACACCGAGTACTGCGGCGACGGTTCGATGCGCCAGGCCGCGCCGATCTCGCCGGCGGTGCACCTCGGTGGCGAGCGCATCCTGGTGGTCGGCGCCGG
Source organism: Rhizobacter sp. (assembly GCA_043725365.1). Classification (GTDB taxonomy): domain Bacteria; phylum Pseudomonadota; class Gammaproteobacteria; order Burkholderiales; family Burkholderiaceae_C; genus LMDS01. Next base: position 1,405 of record JAYSLR010000575.1, read on the forward strand.
CCGCATGCACGAGCCACCCGGCGAGCGCGCCGGCAGCAGCGAATACCCGAGCCTGGCGCAGATCGCCGGCCATGCCCTGTCGAACATCTTCCTCGATGCGCTCGCGGTCGACGTCGAGCGGCTGCAACGCATCAACAGCACGCTGTCGCTGCTCACGCCCGAGGCGCGCTCGGCCACCAGCCTGAAGCCGATCGAGGTGCTGGTGATCGCGCCGAGCCAGCGTCTCGACGACATCGCCGGCCGGCACCTGAAGCGGCTGCCGCTGCCGGTGCGCGCGATGCTGCGCGGCATCGGCGTGCAGGGCCAGGGCGACGACGCGCGCGGCGCGGCGCTGGCGAGCTACCTGCTGTTCGAATCGCCCTACACGCGCGAACTGATGGCGCTCGGGGTCGGCGACACGATGCAGCGGCGCGACGACGTGATCGCGTTCTTTCGTTGGAACTGACGGATCGGCGCGCGCGAACGCCCCCAGGCCGGGGCGCTCGCGCACAGGCGACTACTTGGCGCGTTCGGGCTTCGCGGCCTTCGGTGCCTTGGCGCCGCGCGCCGGCGCGTCGCTGACGGCCGGGGCGCTGAATGCGGCGCCGTTGACCGTCAGGCCGTCCGCCGAGAACTTGGCCGCGTTGCCGCTGCGCACGCCTTTCACGCGTGTCTGCAGGTCGTTCCAGTCCTTGAACGCGCCGTTCTTGCGTGCCTCGATGATCCGGGTCGACAGCGATGGGCCGATGCCCTTGATGCTCTCGAGTTCGGCCAGGCTGGCCTTGTTGATGTCGACGGCCGCGAACGAGGCGGCGGCGAGCAGCGCGAGCGCGCCGGCGACGATGAGCTTGACGATGTTCATGGGGCTTCTCCGGTGGTGTCGGGCGCTGCGGGATTGCAGGCCCGGGACGCAGTGTTCCGGCGCGTCGCCGGGCTGACCATCGCCACCACGGGGCGCCCCGAAGTGCCGCCCCCGGAAGCGGGAGCCGGAATGCAAACGCCCCGCGCGCGGCGGGGCGTTCAGGGACGGACCGGGCGGTCCGTCAGCGGCGCGTCACTTCTTGGCAGCGCTGGCCGGCGCCGATGCGCCGGCTGCGGTCTTGGCGGACTTGGCAGCCGCGGCCTTGTCGGCCTTGGCCTTCTTGGCCTCGTCGGCGGCGGCAGCCTTCGCGGCCTTCTTGTCTTCCTTCTCCTTCTTCGCAGCCGCCTTCTTGTCGGCGGCGCTCATCTCGGCGGGCTTGGCGGCCGCGGCCGGCGCGGGCGCAGCGGCCGGGGCGGCAGCCTTCTTCTCTTCCTTCTTTGCAGCGGCCGGGGCGGCTGCCTTGGCCGGCGCGCCGGAGAATGCGGCGCCGTTGACGGTCAGGCCTTCGGTCGAGAACTTCGCGGCGTTGGTTTCGCCGACGCCCTTGACGCGGACGACCATGTCCTGCCAGTCCTTGAACGCGCCCTTGCCGCGCTCCTCGATGATCTTGGCCGAGATCGCCGGGCCGATGCCCTTGACGGACTCGAGCTCGGCCTGGGTTGCCTTGTTCGCGTCGACAGCCGCGAACGCCATCGCAGCGAACAGGGCCAGCATCGCAGCGAGAATCTTCTTGATCATGTGCATACCTCGAAAGGGTGGGTCTGCCGCATCGCGGCGGGCTTGGGCGCCGACTCGACGCGCCGGCGGCCAAGCCCATAACGTCAGCGGGGAATTCCAGGTTGACCGGTGCCCGGAAAAATCGGTTCAGCCCTGCCGTGCCAGCCAGGCGACGTAGGCGCCGACCCCGCCGGCCACGTCGGTGAACGCGTGATCGCAGCCGGTGGCGCGCAGCGCCGTCAGATCGGCCTGCGTGAACGACTGGTACTTGCCCACCAGCGCCTCGGGGAACGCGATGTACTCCACCAGGCCCTGGCGCACCAGGTCGGGCAGAGGCAGTGGCGCCTCGCCCTGCAGCGCTCGCGCCGCGCTGACGGTGGCGAGCGCCACGTCGTTGAACGGCTGCGCGCGGCCGGTGCCCAGATTGAAGATTCCGCTGCACTCGGGATGCTGCAGGAACCACAGGTTCACCGCGACCACGTCGTCGACATAGACGAAGTCGCGGCTCTGCTGGCCCGGCCCGTAGCTGCCGTACTCGCCGAACAGGCGCACCTTGCCGGTCTCACGGAACTGGTTGAAGTGGTGGAACGCCACCGACGCCATGCGCCCCTTGTGCTGCTCGCGCGGGCCGTAGACGTTGAAATAGCGGAAGCCCGCGACCTGTGTCTTGGCGCTCGGCAGCATGCGCCGCACCACGTTGTCGAACAGCAGCTTGGAGTAGCCGTAGACGTTCAGAGGGCGTTCGAACTCGGGCGCCTCGCGGAACGAGGCGCTGCCGCCGTAGGTCGCTGCCGACGAGGCGTAGAGCAGCCGCGTGTCCTGCGCCTGGCAGGCATCGAGCAGGTCCTTGGAGCAGCGGTAGTTGGTGTC
>JAYSLR010000576.1:0-1705 GCA_043725365.1 Rhizobacter sp.
CAGTGGGGCACCATGAGCAACCACCCGTTTGGTCGAAGGGAGAGGAGCGGCGCCAGCAGCAGCGGCCAGGTGCCTTCCTCCCCCTGTGCCGAAGGCCCCGCCTTCGGCGCGTACGAGGGGGAGGACGGAACGCCACGGGCTTAGCTCGCCCATGGCGACGGCCAATCCGGCATCAACTGGCGAGCTAAGGACATGCAGAACTATAACGGAATCGCGCTCCGTAGGCGTGCGTCTGTGTGACTCAGGCTGCGGGGATTCCCGATCTGGGCGAACGGGCGTAGGTCGGTGGCATGATCGACGAGGACGGCATTCGCTATCGCTGGGAGACGGTCGGCTCGAAGCTCGATGAGCGCGGCCGGCGATTGTTCGCGGCGGGCGAGGTGCGAACGGCGGGATGGGGCGGGCTCGCGATCGTCTCGAGGATCAGCGGGCTGGCCCGTTCGACGATCAATCGTGGCGAGGACGATCTCGACGCGGCGCCGCTGCCGAAGGGGCAGGTTCGCCGCGCAGGTGGCGGGCGCAAGGCGGTTGCCGAGAACGATCCGGAGCTGGTCCCCGAGCTCAAGCGCCTGGTCGAGCCCGACACGCTGGGTGATCCCATGCGGCCGTTGATCTGGGTGTCGAAGAGCATGGACAAGCTCGCAGCGACACTGACGGCGATGGGCCATCCCATCAGCGCCGACACCGTGCGCAGGGAGTTGGTGAAGCTCGGCTTCTCGCGCCAATCCAATCGCAAGGCGGATGAAGGTTCCAAACACCCCGATCGCGACGCGCAGTTCGAATACATCAACAAGAAAGTCGTTGCGGCACAGGCAAAACGGCAACCCGTCATCTCCGTCGACACGAAGAAGAAGGAGCTGGTCGGCAACTTCAAGAACGGTGGAACCGATTATCGTCCCAAGGGCGCTCCGCGGCGCGTGAACGTGCACGACTTCGAGGACAAGCAGCTCGGCAAGGTCGTGCCGTATGGCGTCTACGATGTGACCGCCAACGCCGGCTTCGTCAGCGTCGGGATCACGAGCGACACGGCCGAGTTCGCCGTGCAGTCGATCCGCTGCTGGCGCGAGCGCATGGGGCGACGACGCTATCCCAAGGCGCGCGAGCTGACGATCACGGCCGACGGCGGCGGCTCGAACGGAGCGCGCGTGCGGCTGTGGAAGGTCGAGCTGCAGAAGCTTGCCGACGAGACGGGTCTGGTGCTTCGTGTGCACCACTACCCGCCGGGCACGTCGAAGTGGAACAGAATAGAGCACCGCCTGTTCTGTCACATCACGCAGAACTGGCGCGGCCGGCCGCTGACCGATCATGTCGCCGTCGTCGAGCTGATCGGCGCGACCACCACCAAGGCCGGGTTGAAAGTCGAATGTGCGCTCGACACGCGGACCTACGAGAAGGGCATTAAGGTCAGCGACGCCGAGATGCAGACGCTGAACGTCACTGGCGATGACTTCCACCCAGAATGGAACTACACCATCAGACCACGGCGGGCAGGAAACTCGTAGCTGTTATTGTGCGGAGTATCCTTAGGATGACGAAGTCCATCGGTTCCGGTTTCTGAGTGGCGCTGGCGCTCCCCTCATTCCTGTCGGGCATCGAGTGCAACGTAATATCCGTGTTCACCTCTCCAATCATCGGCGGCTTTTGGTCGGCCGGATTCTTGGGGTCGGTCGCGTAAATTTGTTGCAGTAGGCCTGGCTTTACCGTC
>JAYSLR010000577.1:0-4345 GCA_043725365.1 Rhizobacter sp.
GCGCTGTTCCTGTTCTTCGAGCGGTCCTTGCGCGGCAAGGCCTTGCGCGCGACCGCGGTGAACCGGCTCGGCGCGCGCCTGATGGGCATCTCGACGACCGGCGCCGGGCGCCTGAGCTTCGGCCTCGCGGCGTTCATGGGCGCGCTGTCGGGCCTGCTGATCGGGCCGACGACGACGCTGTTCTACGACTCGGGCTTCCTGATCGGCCTGAAGGGCTTCGTCGCGGCGATCTTCGGCGGCCTCGCGAGCTACCCGGCGGCGGCCGTCGGTGCGCTGTTCGTCGGGCTGCTCGAGAGCTTCGGCTCGTTCTATGCGAGCGCGTTCAAGGAGGTGATCGTGTTCACCGTGATCATCCCGGTGCTGCTGTGGCGCTCGTTCCAGCATGGCCACGACGACGAGGAGGAATGAGCATGCGCCGCGCCTTCCTGATCGCCTTCGTCGTCTTTCTCGCGCTGCTGCCGCAGCTGCCGGTGCCCGAGTTCTGGATCACGCAGGCCAATTACATCGGCCTGTACACGCTGGTCGTGATCGGCCTGGTGCTGCTGACCGGCATCGCCGGCCTGACCTCGTTCGGGCAGGCCGCGTTCGTCGGCCTCGGGGCCTACACCGCGGCCTACCTAACACTGACGCAGGGCGTCTCGCCGTGGCTCACGGTCTGGGCCGGCCTCGCGTTCACCTTTGTCGCCGCACTGATCCTGGGCTGGATCACCTTGCGCATGTCGGGCCACTACCTGCCGCTGGCGACGATCGCCTGGGGCCTGTCGCTGTACTACCTGCTCGGCAACCTCGACTTCCTCGGCAAGTACGACGGCCTGCTCGGTGTGCCGGCGCTGCGCTTCTTCGGCATCGAGCTGAACACCGGCCGCAGCTTCTTCTACCTGCTGTGGGCGATCGTCGTGCTGGCCGCGATCGCCGCGAACAACCTGCTCGATTCGCGGACCGGGCGCGCGCTGCGTGCCGTCAAGGGCGGCTCGACGATGGCCGAGGCGATGGGCGTCAACAGCTTCCGGACCAAGGTCACCGCGTTCGTGCTCGCGGCGCTGCTGGCGAGCGTGTCGGGCTGGCTGTTCGCGCACTTCCAGCGCACCGTGAACCCGACGCCGTTCGGCCTGAACATGGGCATCGAGTACCTGTTCATGGCGGTGCTCGGCGGCGTCGGCCACGTCTGGGGCGCGCTGATGGGCGCCGGCGTCGTCGTGATCCTGAAAGACCAGCTGCAGGTCTGGCTGCCGCGGCTGCTCGGCGGCAGCGGCAACTACGAGATCATCGTCTTCGGCATCCTGCTGGTGCTGGTGCTGCAGTACGCGCGCGACGGGCTGTGGGCCTTCATCGAGGCGCGCCTGCCGCGCGTGCTGCGCAAGGTCGACTGGCACGACGCCCCCGCGCTGCCCGAACGGCCGCGCCCGCCGCACGGCGAGGTCGTGCTCGACCTGGCCGCGGCGCGCAAGGAGTTCGGCGGCCTGGTCGCCGTCAACGACGTGAGCTTCCAGGTCCGCGCCGGCGAGATCCTTGGCCTGATCGGGCCGAACGGCGCCGGCAAGTCGACCACCTTCAATCTCGTGACCGGCGTGCTGCCGGCGACACGCGGCGCCGTCACGCTGCGCGGCGAGCGCATCGACAGCCTGCCGTCGCGGGCGATCGCGAAGCGCGGTGTCTCGCGCACCTTCCAGCACGTCAAGATGATCGCCGGCATGACGGTGCTCGAGAACGTCGCGCTCGGCGCACACCTGCGCGGCTCGCGCGGCGTAGCCTCGGCGATGCTGCGGCTCGATCGTGCCGAGGAACGCCAGCTGCTGAAGGAGGCCGAGAAGCAGCTGCGCCGCATCGGCATGGACGCCAGCATGCACGAGCTCGCCGGCAACCTCGCGCTCGGGCCGCAGCGGCTGATGGAGATCGCGCGCGCGCTGTGCGCCGACCCGACGCTGCTGCTGCTCGACGAACCGGCCGCGGGCCTGCGCCTGAAGGAGAAGCAGGCGCTGGCCGACGTGCTGCGCCAGCTGCGCGGCGAGGGCATGGCGATCCTGCTGGTCGAGCACGACATGGACCTGGTGATGGGCCTGGTGGATCGCATCGTCGTGATGGAGTTCGGCACCAAGCTGATCGAGGGCACGCCCGAAGAGGTGCAGGCCAGCCCCGCGGTGCGCGCCGCCTACCTGGGCACGGAGCACTGACGCGATGACGACCGATCTGCTGTTGAACGTGGCCGACCTGCACGCCGGCTATGGCCGCGCCGAGGTGCTGCACGGGCTGAACCTGCAGGCGAAGGCCGGCAGCGTCGTGACGGTGATCGGCCCGAACGGCGCCGGCAAGTCGACGCTGCTGAACGCGCTGATGGGCTGCCTGCCGGCGCGCGGCCGGATCGACTACCAGGGCCGCCCGGTCGCGCACGACACGCTCGAAGAGCGCGTGATGGCCGGCATCGCGCTGGTGCCCGAGACGCGCGCGCTGTTCGGCACGATGCCGGTCGAGGACAACCTGCTGCTCGGCGCCTACCGCCAGGTGCGCCTGGGCAACAAGGACAGCGCGGGCGCGATGGCCGAGGTGTTCAGGCTGTTCCCGCGCCTCGAGGAGCGGCGCGCGCAACTCGCCGGCACCTTGTCGGGCGGCGAGCGCCAGATGCTGGCGATCGGCCGCGCGCTGATGGGCAAGCCGCAATTGCTGATGCTCGACGAGCCCAGCCTCGGCCTCGCGCCGCTGGTCGTCAAGGAGATCTTCCGCATCATCGACAGCCTGCGCGCGACCGGCGTGACGATCCTGCTGGTCGAGCAGAACGCGCGCGCCGCGCTCGAGGTGGCCGACCACGGCTACGTGCTCGAGATGGGCGAGATCGCGCTGTCCGGTCCGGCGGCCGAGCTCGCCCGGGACCCGCGCGTGATCGACACCTACCTCGGCGCGGCGCGCAAGAGCGCCGCCTGAAGAAATGACAACCCCCACGTCGCTTCGCTCCTACCCCCCGAGGGGGCGCTCAGGCCGTTTGGGGCGGCCCGGCACGGCCTGAGCATGCCCGGCAGCGGCGAGCACGGCAAGGGCGCGGCCGATGCGCTCGACCAGTCGCGCCTGACGCACCTGGTCGGCTACGCGGCGAGCCGCGCGGCGATCGCGATGCGGCGCGTCTTCGCGCAGAACTTCGCGCCGCTGGACCTGAAGGTCGTCGAGTTCTCGATCCTGATGCTGGTGGCCTCGAATCCGCAGGTCAACCAGAAGCAGCTCGGCCAGGCGCTGGACGTTTCGCCGCCGAACATGGCCGTCATGCTCGACCGGCTGGTCGAGCGCGGCTGGGTCGAACGCGTGCGCAGCACGCAGGACCGGCGCGCGATGCACGTCCACCTGACCGCCGCCGGCGCGGCGCTGGTCGAACGCGCCGAGAAGATCGCCGCGACGATGGAGAACCCGGCGCTGCGTGCGCTCTCGGCGGCGGAGCGCGCGCTGCTGATCGAGCTGCTGCTGAAGGTCGCGGGCGGCAAGGGCGGCAAGCGCGGCTGAGGATCGGCGGCGGTAACGCTCCGGTAACGACCGGTGCCGAGCATGGTGCAGCGTGCCGGAAGCGGCGCGCACGCTCCCCCGTTCGTCAACCCACCGTCATAGCGAGGCTCCCATGAAACGCTACCGCACCTTGCTCCCTGCCATCGCCCTGGCCGCGTCCGCACTGGGCACGTCGGCCGCCCACGCCAACCTGCTGAGCAACGGCAGTTTCGAGACCGGCGGCTTCGTCAACCAGGGCAACGACACGATGTCGCCGCCGGCCGGCTCGACCGTCATCACCGGCTGGACCGTCATCACCGACACCACGGCCTGGATCGGGCCGACCAACCCGTTCGGCTTGACGGCCAGCGACGGCAGCTTCTTCCTGGATCTGAGCAACTACCAGGCCGGGGCGCCGTTCGCCGGCGTGCGGCAGACCATCGCCACCACGCCGGGCTCGACCTACCAGCTCAGCTTCGACCTCGGAGGCTCGAACTTCTGGGGCCGCCCCGACGCGCTCACCGCGAGTGCGGCCGGCACCTCGGCGACCTTCACGACGCCCGTCACCGGCACCAACAACGACTGGTACCACGAGAGCATGCGGTTCGTCGCGACCGGCGCGTCGACGACGGTGCAGCTGCAGGGGCTGGCCGGCATCAACTACATCGGGCTGGACAATATCTCGGTCGAGTTCGCGTCGGCCGCGCCGGTGCCCGAGCCGGGCAGCTGGGCGATGCTTGCGGCCGGGCTCGCGCCGCTGCTGTTGATGGCCCGGCGGCGCCGCGACCGCTAGCCCGCATATTTCACGCATCGACCACTGTATGGCCTGATGGGCCATCTTGACGCTGTTTTCCGGGGTCAACGAGTGTCTTGACTGTCATTG